>CANGSR010000272.1 GCA_947456055.1 Chitinophagaceae bacterium | reverse complement strand
CTACAGCTGGAGGTACCTGGAGCACAGGTTCATCAAATTTGATGGTTAATGCAACTACTGGAATTGTTACCGGAGTTTCATCCGGGACAGCAATTTTGTCATATACTACTGGTACTGGGTGTATAGGTACTTTCATAATAAATGTCCTTCCTTCAGCACCTATAACAGGTTCAACAAATGTTTGCCAAAGCCAAACGATTGTGCTGGGTAACGGTGTTAGTGGTGGTACATGGCATAGCTCAGTCCCATCTATTGCAACAATTGCTACCTCGGGAACCGTAACGGGTATTGCCCCGGGAACTACAATAATTTCCTATATTTTAGGCTCAGGTTGCATTTCTAAAGATACAATTACAGTTTATCCACTTCAACAAATATTAGGCAGCACGAATATCTGCCAGGGCCAATCAATTACACTGGCTGATTCAGTTCATGGCGGTACATGGAGTAGTCCATCTGGCACCATAAGTATTAATTCATCCACAGGTGTATTGTCTGGCATTAGTGCTGGTACGGCCATTATTTCATATACAACTACCCAGGCTTGTATTGCTGTAACTACCTTGTCGGTATTGCCTCTTGCCCCTATTTTAGGATCAGGTAGTTTATGTGTAGGACAGTCCATTACATTGACAAATTCTGTGAGTGGCGGTAGGTGGGTTAGCGGGGCGATAACAATTGCCACCGTGGGGTCTGCATCTGGTATTGTAACGGGCATAGCAGGCGGTCTTTCTGCTACAATCAGTTATATAAATGGAAGCGGTTGCACAGCAACAACTAATGTAACTGTAAACCCTCTTTCACCCATTTCAGGTGTTACAAATGTTTGCACAGGCCTTACTATTACACTTACTGATCCTGTAGCAGGTGGGTCCTGGAGCAGCTCTTCATCAGGTGTTGCTAACGTAGGCTCATCATCGGGTTTGGTTGCTGGTATTGCTGGTGGCACAGTTACTATTTCTTATATACTACCAACCGGGTGTACTGCCACCACTAATATTACTGTAGGTGCCATGTCGCCCATTACTGGGCCAAGCCAGGTATGTGTCACCCAACCTATTACCTTAAGCGATGCAACACCTGGTGGCACCTGGCAAAGTAGTGCACCTTCTATTGCCACGGTAAGTAGTACCGGTATAGTAACGGGTGTGGCTGCAAACCTAACAGCTAATATTACCTATGCCATTAGTTCTACCTGTAGGGCAATAAAAACAGTCACTGTACGGCCATTAACTGCTAATTCTATTTCCAGTACAATACCTATTTGTGTAGGTGTTACCAACCCTACTGCTTCCAATTCAACAGCTGGTGGTACCTGGAGCACAAGTAATTCGTCGATTGCAAGTATAGGTATTGGCGGACAAATCACAGGTGTGTCTGCAGGCTCTGCCATTATATCTTATAGCCTGGCTTCTGGGTGTGTGGCTATGTCAACTGTTACGGTAAATGCCCTCTCTCCAATAGTTGGGCCTACAAGTGTATGTCAGGGTAAACAAATTACTTTAACTGATGCTACAAGTGGTGGCACATGGGCCAGTGGTGGTTCTAGTGCATCAATCGCATCAATAACCAGTAGTGGTATAGTTACCGGACTGGCAGCCAATCTTAATGCAATACTTACTTATACTTTAGGTTCAGGTTGTAAGGCAAATATTACGGTTAGTGTATTAGCCAACCCATCAGCACCAGCTTCAATTTCGGGACCTGCCAGCGTATCTGTGAGCGGCGCTACAATTACGCTTACAGATGCTACCACTGGTGGTACCTGGAGTAGCAGTAATACAGCAAAAGCTACAATTGGTGGTACCGGAATTGTTACCGGGGTGAGTGTAGGTAGCACAATTATTACCTATACTGTAACCAATGCTGCGGGATGTACCAATATTGCTACCAAAGTAATTACAGTAGGTCCTGCGAATCCAAATGATCCCGGTAATTCCTTAAATTTAGACCAAACCCAATTGTCTGGAGGGAATATTATTTTAATACCTAATCCTAATGAAGGTGATTTTAGTATTAAAGGAAATCTCGAATTAGTTGCCGATAGCGATTTCGATATTGAAGTGCTGGATATGCTAGGCCAGCTGGTGTACAAGGGTAGGGCTGGTGCTATTTCAGGTAGGATAAATGAGCGGGTGAAATTGAGTAATACAATTGCTAATGGTATGTACTTATTGAGTATTCGTACTCCCAACGAGCAATATGTATTTCATTTTGTGGTGGAGCGGTAAAAGTATAATTGCTATGACTAAAATAAGAGCAGGCTTTCGGGCCTGCTCTTCTGCATTGGAGATATTCTATAAAGAGCTAATGGTTATATGGAGGATAGTTTATTGTGTGTAGCATTTTAGAAATCAATCTCAATTCAAATAATTAAGCTCGCCCTAATAGTTGGATAATTTGTTATTCGTTCTTCCGAATCATCGTATATTAAGCATGCTCAATAAGCTATCCCTATTATTCCTTGCTATTGGTATTTCGTGCCCGCCAACGATAATAGTTGTTGAATTAATTTTTTCAATCCTGGAGATGTTGACAACATAACTGCGGTGTACCCTGAAAAACTGATCTGAATCTAATGTGTCTACATATTCCTGTAAATTACCCCGGATAAGAAATTTCCTTTGGGCAGTATGTAACTCAATGTATACATGCTCACTCGATAAGTACAATATATCGTCGAATAATACCTTGTGAAAATAGTCTCCGTCCTTTACAAAAAGTGAGTTTTTAAGTATTTTCTGCGCTTTATCTATATTGGTAACTTTGTTTTGAGCTGGGTTGCTATCATTATAATTGTATAGTGCAATTTCGACAGCCGAATACAGGTCACTCTTATTGAAAGGCTTTATTAGGTAGGCATTAGGTCTGGTAAGTTTAGCCCGGTCCACTGTGGCTTGGTCTCCATTCGCTGTAAGAAAGATAAAGGGTATATCCATGTTCAGCCTGATGTATTTGGCCACATCTATACCATCTTTTTCGCCACCAAGATTAATGTCCAAAATTACCAGATCTGGCTGTTCATTTTGTATCATAGCTATGGCCTTATCATATTTACCACAAGGCCGCAGGCATTTATACCCTAGTCCGGTTAGCAACATCTGAATATCATCAGCAATGATTACTTCATCTTCTACTATACCTACCTTAATAAGGTTCATTGCATCAAATTTTTATAAAACTACAAAATTATTATAATAAACAAAACTCAAGTCTCAAATCTTATTATAAAGTTACTTCCATCTTCATAATAGTATTTTGCACTCCCATTCAATTGCTCACTCAATCTGGAAATCAGCCTCAATCCCATAGTTTTGCCTTCTTCAAAATTTATATTAGGCGCTAATCCCTTTCCGTTATCGTGATATTTCAATACATAACTATTGTTGTTCTTTTCTACCTGTATTTTAATATAAGGTGAAGGATGATGGTCGAAAGCATATTTAAATGTATTGGTAATTAACTCATTAAGTATCAGTCCAAAGGGAACAGCTATATCTATATTGAGCTTCATGATTGCTATCTCGTTTACCAATATAATATTTTTACCTAGTGGGTCGAATACATTCTTCAACTGAAAAAATAAATCAGACGAGAACTTACCCATTTCCACCTCATTCAATTCATTCTGATATAACTTTTGATGAATTAATGCCATTGCCAATACACGGTTTTGGCCTTCCATCAAAATGTTTTTAGTTTCAGGGTCATTGAGTGCGCCCGACTGCAGCCGCAAAAGGCTGCTGATGATCTGGAGGTTATTTTTTACACGGTGATGTAT
The DNA here is from genome assembly GCA_947456055.1 of Chitinophagaceae bacterium. GTDB lineage: Bacteria > Bacteroidota > Bacteroidia > Chitinophagales > Chitinophagaceae > Nemorincola. The sequence continues at coordinate 3,241 of CANGSR010000272.1, read as the reverse complement.
CTCCTTTAGTAACACTTCTTTTTGATCAAGTGAAATAGACAGGTCTCTTGTTTTTTCTGATACTATTTTATCTAGTTTGATGTTTTCTTTTTCAAGCAGTCTTACCCTCCATTTATATCCGCTATAAACTGATGCAACAACCAGGCTAATTAGTAATACTAAAAACCAGTCTCGTAGGTAAATGGGCTTTACCACATTTATGGTAATCTGTAGTTCATTTTTACCCCAAATACCATTGGCAGCCCGGGCCTTTACGTGAAGCATTCTGCTGCCATATGGCAATCTGGTAAGCCTTATATTCCGTTCATTTTGTTCCACCCAGCCCGTATCAATTCCATCAAGATGCCAGTAGTATTTTGTGAGTTTGGTATTGTTATAATTAAGCAATGAAAATTCAATATTTAAATACCGGTCATCTGGCAACATGGTTATTTTATTTGTTTTCACCAAATCAGCTGTGAGGTCCATTGATTTATTTTGTTTGCCATCAAACTTTACCAAAGAGGTAATGGCTAATGGCGCTCCATTATTATCATTTTCAGTGGGTAGTGGAAAATCATCCGGATTAAACGCCGTAATTCCATCCAGTGAGCCGAAATATATATTACCTGCCGGATCCTGGAAATGCGATTTCTTGTTAAATTCATTATTAGTTATCCCATCATCCTTATTATAAGATATTACACTCCCATTACTTTTATTGAACTGCATAATGCCATAATCGCTGCTTAGCCATAGCCGGTTATATTTATCTCCATATACACTATATATATTGTCATTTACCAGGCCATCCTCAGTTGTATATAGCCTTGTAGTATTGTGTAGCCTGTCCCATTTAACCAACCCGTTGTGAGTGGCCAGCCAAAAGACCCCACCATTGTCTTCGTAGAAATGGTAAACCTCTTTTGTAGGTAAATAATATTTCCCTGTATCCATCGATGAGTACCTGTGGATAACTCCATAATCATTCCCCATTTCAAATAAACCATTGGGGGTCATCAACCATAAGTTCCTGTTGTGGTCATAAATCATATCCGCAATTCTTAAATTGCCAAGGCCGGGATAAGTGTTGTATTGGGTAAATGGAGAAAAAGCCCTGGTTTTGGTATCCAGCCACATTAAACCTGTTTCGGTACCAAATAATAGCCTTCCCGGTTCAGTTTCCAGTATCGACCATGAAATAAAGTAATTTGGTGAAACAAATGTGTCAACTATTTTGCCATTGGTGTTCAATTCATAAATAAAGTTATTATGGCCAAAATATAAATTTCCGCTACTTGATTTGGCCACGGAGAAATAATTAAATTCCTTTGGAACCCTGGTATTAACCCCCTGGTTTTCTTTAGAACGAAGGTTAAATTTCATTATGCCAATAAATTCATTCATCCCCCATAGTGTACTGTCAATAACCAACAGGCCCCTGTAGCTCTGTGCAAAAGCAGGTGTAGAACCGGGCTGGTAACTAAATTGCCTGAATTTATTCTTGTTGATAGTAATTCTATAAAACCCCAACTGCAAAGCCATTAGTAACTGCTCATTCTTTACCGAATAGTATTGGTAATTATCGGTATGTAATGCATACTGCTCATTCCCATAGTCGTGAATCAATCCATATTCCGTACTCAATAACTTGTTTCTTTGAACAACTATATGATCTATCCAGGTTGGTTGTATATGGTCATCATTATTAAGGCGTTTATCTATTTTATCAGTTATATCCTTTAATTCAAAATTCTGGTTTACGATATACACTCCGTCTTTGGTTTGAAATATAGGGTTGCAATGTGGTATATACCATGAATACCAGGTTATAGGGGAGGGAAAAGTACACTTCCTTAAGATTTTACCTGAAAGCGTAACCTCTTGCATCTCCCTTCCATTTTTATTTATTATCCAGCAGGTACCCTTTTCGGTGATAAATACGAAATGCCAATCTGAATCCAAATGAATGATTTGGTGGGCATGTAGCTGCTTGTTGGCTACATAAAAATAACAATTCTCCATATGAGTTATTGTTTTTATGGAGTCCGTAATTTTATCCAATACCCAACCTGCTTTTGCAGGCTCTATACCTTCACCTTTGCTCTTGTAAAAAGTTATCTTGTTACTTTCCGGTTCAAATACCTGGGCACCTTTATCAAGGCTTATTACCCATATATTGCCTGCTGAATCTTCTGTAATATTTTCCAGAGTTATTATCTTATGAATAAATGGCAGATCGTCCTTATCCTGCTTGTACCACTTAAATTCATACCCATCAAAGCGGCTTAAACCCTTTGCTGTATACACCCATATGAAGCCTTTCCTGTCTTGAAATACCCTCAAAACATCACGGTTGTTAAGGCCGTCTTTTACATCCCAGCGTTGCGTATTTACCACATATTCCTGGGCTGAGGTGCTCAGGAATGCAAGTAAAAGGATAAATGGGATAAGCCGCTTCAATTATGTATTTTAATTTATTTATAACTTAATGAACTAAATGTCAATGATTTGCATGAATGAATACTCCCTGAAAAACTCAAAATTTATTTTAATAATTCAATAACATTACTGAAATTTAAAAGTATATCAATAAATATATGCGAGTTTTTAATTGAGTTATATCATTTATCTATAGCCCTACAAAAATAATATTTAAGCTCATATTTATCTATTTTTTCAATCCCCGCTCATAACATTCCTATCACCATTCATAACATTTTCCTTACCAGTCATAACATTGAAAAAAAATAGCAATTAGCCAACCCTACTTTAGCATCTAAATATAAAAATCAGCAATCCAATGAAAAAGAATTACTTACTACTACTAGCCTTCATGGCTATAATATTGTTTAGCAACAATATTCTTTTTGGTCAGGGAATGGCCTTAAACTCCACAGGAACGCAAGCCGATACATCGGCTATGCTGGATATCGGATCAACTACAAAGGGTATGCTTACCCCCCGAATGACAACCAGCCAGCGAAACGCAATTAACTTACCGGCCAAAGGTTTGCTGGTATTTGACATTACGCTCAATGCATTTTATTTTAACAGTGGCACGGCATCATCACCTGCATGGTCACCGGTAAATGCCGGGTTAGCAGCAGGTAGCGCAGCAAGTGAAATGCTGTATTGGAATGGTACAAATTGGTTGGGTACAGGAGCTGGCACAGATGGCCAGTTTTTGACCTTTATATCAGGTATGCCTACATGGGTCACACTGCCATTTTTTAGCATCACCGCATCTAGCGGATCAAAT
>CANGSR010000271.1 GCA_947456055.1 Chitinophagaceae bacterium | reverse complement strand
TGCGCTTTGGGCCAAATATGCAGGGGGTGGCAGTAATGATGATTTTGCCAATGCAGTTGCGGCTGACACATCGGGTAATGTTTTTGTAGCAGGCACATATAAAAGTACTACAATAAATTTCGGGACTACTGCACTCACTAATGGAGGAACGACTAATATTTTTCTTGCCAAATATAATAGCTCAGGCGTACCACAATGGGCGCACAAAGCAGGTGGAAATGCTAATGAAACTGCAACTGCACTATCTACCGACAATGCAGGTAATGTGTATATGGCCGGCAACATTACAAGTAGCGTAACGGTAATAGACACCATTAGCCTGCCATTAATAGGAAGCAGTGGTAGTGAAAACTTCTTTGTAGCTAAATATAATGCAAGTGGAACAGTGCAATGGGCTAAACGAGATTACAAACCAACGAATTCTTTTGGCACTACAATAGGTCTTAACTCAACCGGCCTGGCAGTAAACAGGTGTAATGATATCTATGTAACAGGTGCGGGGGGAGCAGGCAACCAGGTGGCTTTCGACCTTACAGGGCCGCTGACCAATACGAGTGGATATATTGCCCGAATGGCCGGATTAATTGGTGGTAATATTACAGCCACCTGCAATGGTGGCACAGATGGCAGTGCTTATATCAATGTTTTACCTCCTGCTGCGGCACCGTATACCTACCTGTGGTCGAATGGTTATACTACAGATACTATTTCAGGCATAGGAACCGGGACTTTCACAGTAACTGTAACTGACGCAATAGGATGCATCAGAACTGGAGAGGTGATATTAAATAGCAAATCGAATATAAATTCGTCATTTACGATTAATGGTGTTAGTTGTAGCGGAACATGCACAGGGGTAGCAACCGCATTTCCTGTAAACGGAGTAGCACCCTATACCTACCTGTGGGATGCATCTGCAGGATCGCAAACCACCATAAGTGCCAATGGCTTATGCACTACAACCTATTCGGTAACCATTACCGATTCGCTTGGGTGCTTCAAAACATTCCCTGTAAGGGTGGCGGCAATAGCTTCGGCCTCAACTATAATTCCTATTGTGAATTTCAGCACAGTCGACAGGGTAACCCTGGACCCAATACTAAATATAGACGTACCCACTACCATAGCAAGCAATAGTAGTAACCCTGATAATTTCGCAGATGTGGGCAGAACCCTAAGGCTGAAGATGAAATGCCAGAACCTAAAAACAGCAGGTGTGACTCTTGCAGCTACCCAATGCATTGTGCGCTCTAACAATCCATACGTAACCATTTCTGATAGTATAGCCAGTTTTGGCAATATAGCTTATGACTCTGCTGCCTGGAGTGATGATGAGGTGGAAATAAATATCAGCAGTTCCACACCAAGGGGTACATCATTAACCATGGATATGATAACTATAGACAATGGCACAGAATACAAAAATACCTGCCTTGTAGTACCAGTATCACCACTGGTGCTGGGTTGGCAAAATGACACTACTGTAACTGATAATAATACGGGCAACAGCCATGGTAACGGAAACAGTATATGTGAAGATGGGGAGGCAATAGTGTTTAAACCAGTGGTGAATAATATAGGATATGTAAAAGCAAATAATACCCGGAGTGTATTACAGAACCGTGATGCCCTACCCTATATCAATATCTGGAATAACCACAGCGGGGTAAGCGGCAATGTATCTGACACTGCTAACTGGGCAGGGATAATAGGTATTCCCAGCGGTGCAAGTAATGTGAAACCATCAGCTCCCTTTGTATTTGACTATACCAACCCTACTACTGTCAATGATTTTCATTTATACAACCTCTTTTCTGCTACTTTCAGAATAGTACCGGGCAAACCTGCGGTGCAATGCCCATTCAGGTGGACAGTACCATTTACCTTCAATAATACCAGATTGTCGGCCCCGAGTCCGCAAATAAGCAGTGAGGTAGTAATTTATCCTAATCCCGGGCAGGGGCATTTTACAGTTTCCTTGCCGACTAGTGGCACCTACTCAATAATAGTGATTGACCTTAGTGGGAAAATTATTCACAGGGATACCTATATAGGCAATCAAATAAGCCTGGATATTGATGCTCCTTCTGGTACTTATCTGGTGAGGATAGTGGATGAACTGAGCAAGGAAAGTATTATGAAAAAGATTGTGGTGGTGAGGTAAGGAACGTTAAAGGGCCTCGTAAAGAATTGGGGGGCTATGAATTTTGGTAGTAGTGTGCAGAACGGGGATTAAAAATCCCCAACCATGTTGGACGGGATTAAAAATCCCGCCCAGCCCGGAGTATTGTTAGGGGTGGATTTTGAAAAGCTTAAAAATGAGCGTCAATTGAATCGAACAGGGAAAATAATAGTTACCATTTTATGGCTGATACTTGGTATATCAGTACTCATATTTGCTATTAATGAAGTTCCAATTTCAGACAATAGCTATGATTATAAATCCCTGCGTGTAATATTAGCTACATCACCCAAGTATATAACTGAACACAAAGGCCCTAATAGACTGTTATTTACCTTCCAACAATTTACTACAGCAAAATTCAGGCTAATAATGGATGGGAGTGCGGATAAGCAACCTTTCAATTTTGTGGAAGGAGATTCAATTACTGTTCAGGTATTGGCGGAGGAATATCGGCGTGTGATTGAACAAAAGGGGAATTTCTTCGAAATGCTAGCTACCGGTAATAGTCTTAGAATATATGGACTGTGGAAGGATGGCAAAAACTATGTTGATTTCCAGAAATTGAAGAGCCAAATAATAAGAGGTAGCGGCAAGGATTTGGTGTATGTCTTAATTATTATTTGGATTGGAGCGTGTATTAAGTCGTTGTATGATTTGATAGGTGGGAACTTATCTTGAACCACTGATTGAGGCTGATTATATTAATTTACGTGAAAAAGGCTATGGGAATTTGATTGGGCTGTTTCAATATGAAGGCCTTCAAAGAAGGAGTTTTATTTGCAGTTCCTGATGTCCCTGGCGGAACATCAGGAACAACGGTGAGCCCTTTAGGTTATTGACCCCAATGAATAACAAAATCTCTAACAGTATCAAAACCATTAGCTCAGTGACATTGGTAAAACGCCAACAATGGCGAAAAAGTTTCTTAATTGGGATTATTTAGACTAGCATCGGTAATAAAGGCGGAGTCGGTAAGGGTTTTTAGAAATGAAATCAGCTGCGATTTTTCCTCACTGGAAAGATGGAGCCCATCTGCCTTATAAGCCTTTGACATTATAGGGTCGAGATTATTAACCTTATGCATACCATGGTCGTAAAAATCAATAACCTGTTCAAGGGTGGTAAAGCGGCCATCGTGCATATAATAATTCCGAAGAGCTACATTCCTAAGGTTTGGTGTCCTGAATTTCCCGAGATCTGCGGGGTTGGAAGTAACATTAAAATACCCTTTATCTGCCTCCTTAGTATATAAGCTATCCAGCCCGGTATTGTGCATATTATTGTCGGTCATTATGGGGTTTATATGGCAATGAAAGCAATCGCCCTTTTCGGTAAAGAAAATCCTGTAACCCATATATTCATCAGAGGTAAGGGTGGCCATACCTGTCATTGTTTTATCGTATTTTGTATTTCTTGTGATAACCGTTCTTAGAAACTGTGCGAGTGCATAGGCAATATCCTTGTGGGTGATATTAGTGGTCTTGAAATACTTTTTGAAAAGGGCTTTGTATTTAGTGTTTTGATTGATCTTATTGAGGTCGGTACCAAAGAAGGTTTCTACTTCAAATTTCATAACATCTTCCAAAGTACCAGATTTGGAACCATCCCACATATAGTTGGTATACCAGGCAAGATTTTCGTGAGGTAAAACCGGCATGGAGTTATTGTAAAGTGATAGTGAAGAAAATGCATTGGACTGGATGTGGCAGCGAGCACAATAGCGCCCATCATTAGACAAAATGGTATCATAATACAGCATCCTACCTAATTGTTCTATTTCCTTACATGGCTGATTGTCAGCAGGAATTTCGGGGGCTGGAAAATGGGGTGGATAAAATAGAGTATCGGGTGTTAAGGTATAAACTGTATCAACAGGGGGTACTACAACATCTGTTTTCTTTGGTTTAGCACATGAGTATATTAATGAGCTCAGTACTATAATTGTAAATATCCTTATTGTAAAATGAAACCGCTTCATATCCATTACTGTTTTGCACCTAACTTTTAATTAACCTGCTTAAACACATCTTTCCCGTTTTGCGATAGCTTATGCATAAGTACCGTATCACCCATACTAAAAACTCCATCGGCATTAAAATCGTAAGTATAAGGCGATGTGAACCATTCATTCACATTCATAATGAGTTGCAATTCGCTTGAGGAATTGTCATTTATTGCTAAATTGCAATGTAGCCCTGCATTAACCTGAAATCCATTCTGGCCCAGATGCATTGCATAGCCTGCCAATAGCAAGCCATTCTGATAATGGCCTTCCAATTTAAGGAAATGATAGCCGCCTCCCATAGCATCGGGCCATGCCATATCCAGGTTTTTCAAGGTGGATGGTAAGGCATTGGAGATATTATGGCTGGGGTCTAAACCTATTGTAAATGACACCGAATCGTAGGTGCCACTTTCAAAACCACCAGATGGAGCGAGTGTACAATAGCTTATACTATCTGAAAGTGCATTAATCAGGATTACCGAATCAAAAGTGTATAATTTACTGTTAGACTTATAGAATACGATATTACTGAGATAATACTGTAGTTTTTCTATGCCATAATGATTGCCTGCGCTATTAGTATTAATTACCGAGTCTTGCACTAATGCCCTACCATCGACCTGATGCCCAATAGCTAATATTACCTTGTTATTGTAATTGTGAACCGGGGATTGTTTCCTGCAACCTGCAACAAAAAACAATAGTATAAATGACAAAAAACAGATAATACGCATAGCCACCAAACTTTACTATAAAATTACCAATGATATTTATTGGGTAATATGATAATGGTCAGTGGAGTGGTAGCAGGCTCAAAAAGCCAAAATATAGCTTTAGATTGTTATCTGGCTTTTAATATAAAATGATTGCCATGTTTTTCCTTGGGAAAAACATGGCAATCATAATATTAGATATAAAAACGATTATGCGAGGGCAATAAACCTAGTTCTTGTATTGAACTTTCAGCTTATTCATAATTTCCTGTGCTGATATAGCAAATCCAACTCCTTCGGTACCAACACCAATTAGTTTAGAAGTTACGACCCCGAGGATAACACCTTCCTTATTAACAAGCGGCCCGCCACTATTACCACCATTCAGGCTTACGTCGGTTTGCAGGTAGGTAACATTATTTGCTTTACGTATGCCTGATAAAACACCTTTAGAAACACTCTGGCCCAACTCAACACTTTTAGGAGTACCAATAGCCCACACATCAACTCCAATTTCAGGGTCTGCAATATTGCTGATTGTTAATGCTGCCAGACCTGATTTACTAATTTTAAGCAGGGCAAGGTCGGCATCTTCATTTTTACGAACTACCTGCACAGCGGTATCTTTAGTACCGTCACCCATTATTACTTCAATTTTCTTAGATCCTACTACAACATGGTAAGCTGTAATGATATAACCATCATCGGAGATAATAGCACCACTACCATGGCCTTCATCTACCTTTATGGTAACGGCTGATTTCATATAGTCATTGAGCCTGCCATTTTCCAGTTTGTTAGGTTTATTAATGGTAATAGCAGGGATTTCTATTTGTTTTGTATCACTTGTTTTTTTGAGTAATCTTTTTTGAGAAAGCTCGTTTGTGATTTTAATTAGCGCATACTCAAGATTATCTGCCACCGATAGTTCGAGAAAGTTGAAAAAATTTTTCTTCTCATCTTCAGTAATGTTATAGGTGATCAAATCTGATTTTTCTGTGGTTTTGGTGCTGTAAATTTCCTGTTTATAATAGTCTAAAATCTCCCATTCAATCTCTAGTTCAATTGAAAAAAGTCTGTTTCCTTCCCAAACCTCACCTTGATTAACTTTATATAGTCTATTTTTAACATCCGAGATCGCTATTTTTTTAACTGTTGCATTAAGATATAATGTATTTCCGGCAGCAGAGAAAATGGATCTTGTTGTATCAATGAAATTCAATTTCTTCAAGGTTTTGCGAAGGGATGAGGAGAAAATTGAATTATCAAGAACCATATTTTCCTTATCCTTATAATCAGACGATCTACGCACATAGTCACCATCTGTAAAGTCACCTGAGTTATACCTATCCAGACCCCGAAACTGATGCCATATAATATCTTTACCCTTTACATCAATTTCGGCATTATTAAGAAGTATATATTTTTCATCCTCTTTGCGATTTTCACATGCCAGAAGTGCTGGCGCAGTATGGTTTTTAACGTACATATTTCCCTTAGGCGACATTAAATCTAAAGGGAGGTACATCCAACCTAATACCGGCAAAAAGATATCGAGTATAGCCAAAGCCCTGGCGGGGCTACGCTTTGATAAATCAAAGGAATAATTTGTTGATTTATAACCTTCTTTTCTAAAAGTTACTGTTTGGAAATAACTAAACTTATCAAATTTCTTATCAGGAATATTCTTTTGCATCCCTTTTTCAGGGTATTCAATTTTCGCATCTTTTGTAGCACTATTAATTGTTACTTTCTGGTAACGGCTAGAAAAAAGCATAACGCAGCCAGACAGCATAGATACCCATATGAGCGCAACTAATGGTATAGCCAGTCTATAGAACGATTTATTGTCACGCATAGAATATGGTTGGATTTTGACTCAAAATACACATATTGTTTGATTCTACCGAGCCATGATTACAGACTTTATTATGGCTTAAAAATCATAGGTAATTTCTGATTTTTTTATAAAACTGAAATGGCTGTCTCTTGATAAGAGACAGCCATTTCAGTTTTGGGCAGGTTAATGTGCCTTCAATTATTAGTTCTTGTATTGAACTTTCAGTTTATTCATAATTTCTTGTGCTGATATGGCAAATCCAACTCCTTCGGTACCAACACCTACCAG
>CANGSR010000270.1 GCA_947456055.1 Chitinophagaceae bacterium | reverse complement strand
TTGTTTTAGGCACTTTATTGATTGAACGAAAAATACTGTTTGTAGTACTTACCGTATTATTTGGACTAATTGCATTATTAATGCGACAAACCCTCAAAAGAAAGATAGTGCCAAGGGTTATTATCATTACCGCCTTTTTGTTCTCTATCCTATTTTCACAGGTTGCAGTTCCATTTGTATTTAAGCATGTGCTACAAAGGCACCAGATTGACAGAATATTCGGTACAATCGGCATGGAAGTCCCTGATGAGTATGATAAAACAATGGTAGAGGGTGAGGAGAAAAAAGGCAATAGTTCGGAATATAATGTATTGCAAAGTAAAATAGCCATTGGATCCGGAGGGCTGTTTGGTAAAGGCTTCCTGAATGGAACCTCAACCAAAAACCAGTTTGTACCTGAGCAAAGTACCGATTTCATTTTTTGTGCCATAGGTGAGCAATTTGGGTTTGTAGGCAGTGCTATACTTGTATTGGCCTATCTTTCCCTTATGCTACGCCTGGTATTTATTGCTGAGCGACAGCGAAGCACTTTTACCAGAGTCTATGCCTATTGCGTAGCCTGTATTCTCTTTTTTCACTTTGCAGTAAATATCTCTATGACCATAGGCTTGATGCCAGTAATAGGCATTACCCTACCCTTCCTTAGTTATGGCGGGTCGTCATTAATGTCTTTTAGTATTCTTATCTTTATCCTGGTGAGGCTTGATGCCGACAGGCAAACCCTGATACGCTAATTATTAATAAATGGCAGAGATTTACCCCTTATCTGAAGGCACCTTCACTGTAGGCCACGACAAGCAATTTACACCATTTATAGTTGGGCAAGACGTGCTCAACGAACGCCCTGTAGGATCCCTGCTCGTAGAGGTCCAGCCTTTTCTTATAGTGACCAATAAGGATGTAATTGTTATTGATACCGGGCTGGGATTTAAAAATGCGGACGGGGTATTACAAATTCATGATAATATTAGGGAGCATGGGTATGAGCCTGCTTCAGTAACCAAGGTGCTCCTGTCGCATCTGCATAAGGACCATGCTGGTTGCCTAATATTCAATGATTCATCGGGTATGGTTCATACTACCTTCCCGAATGCTGAATATTGCATCTATCGTCCTGAGGCTGATTATGCACTTGAAAAAGGTTACCCCTCCTATCATCCCGAAGAGATTGAGCCCTTATTATCAACCTCACAAGTAAGATGGCTGGATGGAGAATCTGGAACTATTGATGGTTATATTACCTATACCCATTCAGGTGGTCATTGCCCCCAGCATATTGTTTTTCTTATAGAAGATGGTGGTGATAAAATCTTCTATGGCGGTGATGAGGCACCCCAATTGAAGCAAATGAAAATGAGGTATATAGCCCGATATGACTATGATGGCAAAAAAGCCATGCAGCTTCGTGAAGATTATGGCAAAGTGGGACGCTTAAATCAATGGAAATTCCTTTTCTACCATGATGTAAAATGCCCGGTGGCAATACTGAGCTAGGTAAGAAAAAACTAATAGTGCCTGCGATTATGGCCAAACATAGGGCCACCAGGATGTGGGGGTCCATTTCTATGATCTTTAAGTCTTTGTAATAGCATATGCTTAAACTCACGCTCTGCCTGATACAATGTAGCCAATTGGGTTGAGGAAATAACCTTAAGGAATCGATCATTGTACCTGCGTTTCAGGTCAATTACCTGCTGCTGGTAATCAAGGTTATCATCTACATATTGGCGGTCAGAAGCTTCATCATTGCGCTCCCCATTATTTATATTTAGTTTCTTTTTAAAATCCTGCCTGATACCCCTTAGTTCCTTTTCATATTCGTTGTAAACCGGTATAAAATTCTGCGACTGTTCAATACTCAAATGCAGCCTGTCGGATATATAGACCATCTTTGCCGCATGTATTTGTTCCATTTTCCTATCATGGGGCTGTGCCCATGACATGCTGGTAGTGAGTAATACAACAAACAAAACCTGCAATAACTTTTTCATAATATAATACTTAAATCAAAATTCGATTAGAATCCGTGATTTGTAAAACCATCCTAATTCCCACAAAGATTACACTTACTCTACAATATCCCAACCCGTTTCGTTCAAATATTGCTCAATATCCTTACTCTCAAATGCCATTTCACCCACAGTAGTATTGGAAACAATCTTATCTACATCAAGCCTATATGCACCCTGCACATATTCTACCAATTCGTTATGAGGTACACTAGCCAACATATTATCGGCAACCTCAGTTTTACCTGCAAAATACTTTATTGAACCTGCACCTACTGCCAAAACCAGTAATGCCGCTACAGCCCATTTCAAATGCTTACGCCACTTATTTGCAACAAATAAAGGTATTTCTCTGTTTCTTGTTAGGGCTAATTCAGGCTCCCCTACCTTCTGTTGCAATTGTTCAGGCAATTGCTCAAAATAACCTGTAGGCACAATAAAAGGTAATGCCTTAGGCATATTGCCCAATAACCTGTTCTCCTCTATTGATAAATTAACTTCATTTGTAAGTCCTTCGAAATAACCTAATGGTGTAGTAAAAGGCAAATTTTTACCCCATTGTGGTTCAGCCTTATCTCCTTCTGATTCTTGAATAGTATTGCGTAGGCTACTCGTTAAATTTTCGAAATACCCTGATGGAACTGAACAAGGCATTTGAGGGTGTATTTCATTTAATACACTTCCCATTTCCTTCAATTCATCTGATATGTCTTTCCTTTTGTTCATTCTGTTATTAAGACAGTATTTATTATTAATAGTTTAATTCCCTGTTAAGGCAATTTCAATTTTCTTCACTGCATGATGGTAGGATGCCTTAAGTGCACCAACTGATGTACCCAGGATTCCCGACATTTCCTCATACGGCATTTCATCGTAGTAGCGCAGGTTAAACACCAATTTCTGCTTATCTGGAAGGTTCTGTATGGCTTTCTGCAACCTCCATTCTATTTTACCTGGGTCAAAATCAGGCTGGGCCTTCAGTTTTTCGGAAAAATAATCTTCATTATCACTAATTGACACAGAAGTCCTGCGCTTTTGCTGATCTATCCAGGTTAGGGTTTCATTGGTTGCAATTCGGTACAACCAGGTATATAGATTAGATTCCTCCCTAAATTCGCCCAAATTCCTCCACACCTTAATGAAAACATTCTGCAATATATCATCAGTATCCTCATGCCCCACCACCATCCTCCGTATATGCCAATACAGCCGTTCCTGGTACTTTCGCACCAGTTTTGTAAAGGCCGCATCCTTCATTTTTTCAGCCTTGAACGATGCAACCAACCAATGGTCATCTATTAATTGGTCTGATACTTCGGGCATTTAGTTTTATCCTTTTGCTTTAAGACAATAAATTAATCTTAAGGTTTAAGCAACACACTCCTTCACAGTGTATTTTGGGTGTTAAACATTGTTAAAATCACTTTTGGGTCTGGTACCAATCAGCCATTTTCTCCTTCAATATATTCAACGGCACGCAACCATCTTTTAAAACCTCATCGTGGAATGATGCTATATTGAATTTTGTACCGAGCAATTGTTTGTACTTTTCCCGCTCACCGGTAATAGCCATTTGCCCTATTTTATAGCTAAGTGCCTGCCCTGGTATTGCCATATACCGCTCAATTTCAGCAGTTGCATCTCCTTCGCTTATGAGTTCATGAGCCATCATATATTTTATGGCTTCTTCCCTGCTCATCCCTTTATAGTGCAGGCCAATATCAACTACTAGTCTTATAGCTCTATGTATACCATCACTCAAGTGGCCGAAATACTGGTAAGGGTCATTATACACTCCTAAATCCTTACCCAGGGTTTCGCAATAATGTGCCCACCCCTCGCCATAGGCACCATACCACAAGAAACGGCGAAAAGTAGGTAAGTTCTTATTTTCCTGTTGCAATGAAATCTGGTAGTGGTGGCCAGGGATTGCCTCATGAAGGAATAAAGTAGTCATACCTGTATAGTTGAACTTTGTAGCATCCATGATGGGAACATAAAAAATCCCAGGTCTTGAGCCATCACCAGAGCCTTGGTTATATTCGGCGCTAGCGGATGCGGCTCTGAATGCTTCAGTTTGCCTTATGGTAAATTCAGTTTTCGGAGTATTATTAAACAACTTCTTCAGTTGGGGTTCTTCAGCCTTCTTAATTCCCCAAAAGCTATCTATTATTTCCTTACTTGTAGTAAATGGGTAGAACTTTTTATCCTCACCCAGGTATTTGAAGAAAGCCAACAAATCACCCTTAAACCCTGTTTCAGTTTTTATCCGGTTCATTTCACCTTCTATGCGGGCTACCTCAGCCAGGCCGGTATTATAGATGCTATCGGGTGCCATATTTGTGGTAGTCCAATACCTGATACAATAATTATAAAACACCTTACCTCCTGGCATATCACTGGTGCCATTTGACCTACGAGATTTCGGTAAATATTCCTTATTGAAAAACTCATATAGCCTGGTATAGCAGGGGTTTACAATTTGCCTTATTGCATTTCTATATTCGTTGGTCAATCTTTGTCTATCTGTAGCAGAAAACGTATCAGGCATTGATTTAATGGGGCCATAAAACAAACTTGAGGTATCGTTATCAACTATTACAGCTTTAAGCTGTGGGATAATCTTGATGGTCAATGTTTTAGGCAACACCCATCCCGAGGCTATTCCTTTGCGCATATTGGCAATAGCTGTATCTGTCCACGCAGGAAAAACCGACAGGCGTTTCAACCAATTGTCATAATCAGCAACTGTTTTGAAGGGCTGGTTACCAGTTCCACTTCCCAACTGGGGCAATTCGAGGGTAAACGCCCAAAACTGGTTGATGGGCATATAATGGGTTGGATATTTCAATCCTTCAATTCCCATTTGCATTTCATATTTGAGCAATCTATAACTCACTAGGTCATTTTTATCAAACCCATTGCTATCTATTTTACTCACCAGGTCCAGGTATTTTTGATAAAAACGCCCCAGGCTATCCCTGAAGTTTTCAGCAATAGTTATGGTCAGTTGATCATTATGTTTCTTATCGCCATTTGCAGTTGCCTCCATTGGGAATAGATTCATCCTTTCCTCCCAATAATTATTTAATAAACTACTTAATTGTGTCTTATTATCACCCTGATTACCATTACTTTTTGGCGCACTATTGCAACCAATTATTAATAATCCGGCCAATAATATTAGTTGAACCTTCCTCATGAAAAATATTTGTGTAAATAAACACAAAATAAGTTTATTATTTGTCACCTGTTTAGGGGGGATTTCCTATTTGTGAGTACCTTATTCTTTTAGCGACAAAGATTTATAGCAACATCTAAATAAGCTTGTTGAATATGCGCTATATGAGTCTCCCAAAATATTTTCTTGCAAAACTTTTAATTACCTATGCCTGTTTAATATTTTTTTTAACTTTGCTTTAATCATACAAAAGAAAAATGAAGAACTACATTATAATCGCAATGTTGGCATTGGCACTGTTCCTTACAACAGGTGTATCAGCACAGGAAATTTATGGCCCTAGAGCTGAAAAGAAGGAATGGAAAATGCACAAAAAAGAAAGCAAGATTGGTAGAAAAATGTTCCGTGACCGCCAACGTGCCGCAGGCAGAAAAAAATACAAAGCCCGCAAAAAATCATGGAAAATGGAAATGAAAGAAGAAATGGATAAATAGACCGAATATCCAATATATATATCACAAATAGCCCTTGCAATACAGGGCTATTTGTATTGTTATAGGTGGCTGTTCTTGTCAGATAATATGCAATAGGCAAAACAAATAACTAATCTATACATTTACCACTGCTTATTTCAATAAAATCACCCTATCAAGGTTACCAACTTTATCAATTCCCCGAATTACATTTGTACTGATAAAAATTAAGAAATGAAAAAATTATTTTTACTTTTTGCTGCGTCAATCATGATGTTTGGTGCAAAAGCAGATGAGGGTATGTGGATACCCATGCTTATTGGTAAGAACTATGACGAAATGCTGCGCATGGGTATCATGTTATCTGCCGAGGATATTTATAGCATCAACCATAGCAGCCTTAAGGATGCCATAGTTCAGTTTGGTGGTGGTTGCACTGCCGAAATGATTTCTGCAAATGGATTATTACTGACTAACCACCATTGTGGTTATGATGCAATTGCCAACCTGAGCACTGTAGACAGGAATTTATTGGATAACGGTTTTTGGGCCCATGACCTTAAGGAAGAACTACCTGCAAATGGGGTTACAGCACTTTTCCTGCAGAGCATTGCCGATGTTACCAATGAGGTAAAACAAGCAATAGGTGATGCACAGGGTGAAGAATTCTCTAAAAAACTGGAAGCCATCACAAAAACTATTGAAGAAAGAGAAGGACAGAAAGGCAAGTTTACTGCTAATGTAAAAAGCTACTTTAATGGTAATCAATTCTTCTTGTTGATTTACAAAAAGTACCTCGATGTAAGGTTGGTAGGTACCCCACCTCGGTCACTGGGTAAGTTTGGTGGTGATACCGACAACTGGATGTGGCCACGCCATACTGCCGATTTTTCAATGTTCCGTGTTTACGCTAATAATGAGAACCAACCAGCACCATACAGTGCGACCAACGTTCCATTCGAACCACGCCACCACCTACCTGTATCTATCAGAGGACAAAAAGAAGGCGACTTTGCCATGGTAATGGGTTACCCTGGCCGCACAAACCGTTACGAAGTATCTTATGGTGTTGACCTTGCAGTGAATGTGGTAAACCCATCAATCGTTGCCTGCCGTGACCTTCGTTTGGCTATTATGCGTCGTCATATGGACAAAGACAAGTCTGTATATCTTAAATTGACATCCCGTTATTCTTCTATAGCCAACTATTGGAAATACTACATAGGCCAAACTGAACAGTTGAAACGCCTAAACATAGTAGAATTGAAGAAAACAAACGAAGACAAATTCAACAAATTTGAAAGGGACAATGGCATGAATGCTGACCTATTGGGTAAGTTTGCCGACTTGTATGCAGGCTATACTCCATATGC
>CANGSR010000269.1 GCA_947456055.1 Chitinophagaceae bacterium | reverse complement strand
TGATACAATACCACCACTTACTGAGGCAACAGATGTATTACTACTGCTCCAGGTGCCACCGGTTGAAGCATTCGTTAGGGTGGTTGTTGAACCAGTACATACATCCGCAATACCATTAATAATACCCGATGACGGGGCAACAACCACTGATACTGTATAGGTTGTAGCTCCAGTGGCAGAATAAACTGTGAGGTCGCCGGTATATGTGGCTGGTATTGCTCCTGGTGGAACATAAAAATCAACCGGTGAAGATGTTAGAGATTGTTGGTTAGACACTTCCCTTATGACATTATTTCCATCGGCAATAAATACATTACCCATCCGGCCACATGCTACAGCTACAGGAGTAGTTAAGGTAGCTGAAGCGGCCAATCCGCCATCGCCTGTATATCCAGAATTAGGTGTGCCACCCATATACGTATAACTTATGCCTGCCCCGCCGCCTGCATAGGTAGATATATAGCCTAAAGAATTAACCATTCTTACTTCATTATTGTTCTGGTCGCTTATGTATATATTGCCAAGTGCATCTATGGCTATACCTGAAGGGCCATAAAGTTTTGCTGCCGTTGCAGCCCCACCATTTCCACTAAAACCAGCAGTATGGTTTCCAGCGATTGTAGAAATTATTCCAGAGGTATTTATTTTCCTTACAACATTATTTGCAGCATCGGCAATTAGTAGGTTGCCGGCTGCATCAAATTTAATATCCTGTGGTCCTGCAAGTTGGGCCGCCGATGCCGCACCGCCATCCCCGCTAAATCCGGGTGTCCCATTTCCCGCAAAAGTGGATATAATACCAGATGTGTTAACTTTTCTTATTACACCGTTTTGGTTGTCGCATATATATAAGTTGCCGCTTGCATCAAGTGCAATGGCGCCTGGCCGTCCTATTTCGGCAGCAGTTGCAGCACCCCCGTCGCCTGAATAGGCGTATGATCCTACAGTACCCGCAATAGTGCTGATGATACCCGAAGTATTCACTTTCCTGATAACATTATTGTTTAGGTCTGCTATATATAAATTTCCTGTTGGGTCTATAAATAGCCCTACAGGGGTATAAAGTTTTGCATTGGTAGCTGCCCCGCCATCTCCACTAAAACCAGTAGAACCATTTCCGGCTACTGTGGTGATGGCACCTGTGGTACTCATCTTTTTAACCTTATTATTATATGGATCGGTATAATAGATATTCCCAGCAGCATCTGTAGCTACATAGCCTATTGGATCCCCTGTGCCACCCGATAGGGTGGTAATAATACCTGGCGAATTCCTGAAACCCTGGTTTTGTGCAGCTGCTCCCCATAATATGGAATAATAGGATGGACTACCCGAGGTTGCCGAATAAGTAAATGAGGCTGAGGTATCCAACGCACAGACCGTGGGAAACGAGCCAAGTGTGATGGTAGGCTGAGCCATGGCCGTTTGAAGGCCGCAGATACCTGCCAGTAAAAGTAAAAGTGGGTATATTCTGTTTTTCATAATAGTTAATTAAATAGTGATTGAATAGTGGATTTGGTTATTGGAATTTTGGTTTGCAAAATTATTGATTAATTTAATAATATTATCAGCTTAATTTAACTGGGTAGGGCATGAGTTTACTGTTGCCAATAATATATTCAGGCTTAGTTTTTAAAAAAAAATAAGTAAACAATGGGTTTAGCCACTTACTCTGTAAAAAGAATGTAAATGCTGTAATTGGGGCATAGAGGCGTTTGCGCCAGAAAATGAATTATCCATAAGGCATTAATTGGGTATAAAATAAAAAGTATATGGGTGACGGAGCCTTAGAATTTAGCATTAGAATATTACTAATGCTAACTATATGAAATGTTAATTAACAATAACCATGCCACACAACATTTGTATTAACTGTTTAGTAATAAAATAATACTGTAATAAGTGTATTATTACCTTGTTTTAAAAGGGAGAATTAAAAAACCATCATCAGTCCCATAAACACAATAAGAATACCAAGAGTAGTAAGGCCGTATAATACATAAGGAAATGAACCTTGTGAATAAGAGGAAGCAAATGTGATAATGCAACTGGATAGGCAAACAATTGCCCCTATTAATATATATATAAGACCCCTTGTGCGCCTTTTGGAATACCATAGCGTCCGTGCTTCTTGTACTATTTCCTTCACAAATTTCTCATCATGGCCTTTCTCAAGCAATGAAGTTTCAATATGTTCCCGGCCATAGCCGTCGTTGAGCATAGCAAAAATGAGCTCACTAATAGATTCCTGTGCAGCGGCCATAATATATATGTATGGTTATTACACTCCAAAGTATAAACTTTTATTGAAAAATAGAATTTTTCGAAGGTTTATTTCAATTAATGTAAATAAATGGCTAGGCGAATTTGTCCTATGATCTGCAAGAAAAGTAGTGTGTTACGTTTATGCTCATTTGTTATCTAATTATTCTTATGTAGAATCATGATAAAATACACTTCAGGAGGGCGATTTTGCTCCAAACACGTTTGTGTAATATAAATATATGTATATGGGCTTTGCATTCTATTAGAATTAAAGTATTTTGCGTAGCTATTATTGTAAGTTGCCCTAGCTGTTGCTGAAAAAAATGTCAGTAGCAGTGGGTTATGTATAATTTTAATCATTCTTAAACATTGAAGTATGAGATCATTTTACTCTTCAAGACTATTAATCCTAATTACCCTATTAGTAGGATTTAACCTGGGCGCTAAAGCTCAAACTGTCTTTAGTTATACTGGCGGTGTACAGACCTGGACAGTTCCTGCAGGTTTAACCACGGTATCTATAGATATCCAGGGAGCAAATGGTGGTACTGACTATTTTTCCTATGGGCCAGGTGGCCAGGGTGGAAGATTGACTTGTAATTTGGCTGTTACACCAGGTCAGGTCTACTTTATATATGTAGGTGGTAAAGGTACAAATGGTCTTACAACTGCTTCTACATATCCGGGTGGATTCAATGGTGGTGGTTCTCAGGTTTATGCATATGGAGCCCCCGGTGGTGGTGCTACAGATATTCGCCTTGGCGGTACTGCACTCTCTAACAGGATTGTAGTTGCTGGTGCCGGTGGTGGCGGAAGCTACAACTGTACTACTGGCCAGCAAGGTGGTGCAGGTGGAGACGTATCTGCTGCAATGGGCTGGCAATGTGCAGTACAGACATCGTGTAATGGCGGAGCAGGAGGTACACAAGTTGCAGGTGGTGCACCATGCACATGCTATGCGGGCGGCACAGCAGGTACATTAGGTAACGGTGGTAATTCTGCTACTACCACTTATGGCGGCGGCGGCGGCGGCGGTTATTACGGCGGCGGCGGCGGCGGCTATGGCGGCGGCGGCGGCGGATCTTCCTATCCGGCTTCAGCTAACGCACAGGTTACTAATATAATACATACCCAGGGTTATAATACAAATGCTTCATCAACAGCAGGTAATGGTGTTGTAAAATTCTTATTACCTACCCTGGCTGCATCTACTGCATCTATGGCTTTCCCAATAACTGTTGTTGGTACAGCTTCAGCTGTGCAGACTTTCAGTGTTTCAGGGTCTTTTTTAGATAATACTACTGTTACATTAGCAGCTCCATCAGGTTTCTTATTATCTACTACTGGTTTGCCAGGTTCCTTTACTTCAAGTATTACACCTGCTTATGCCGCAAATACAATGAATCCTACATTAGTATACGTACAATTTGCTCCAACAGCATACAGTGTATATAATGTGCCTCTTACAATATCTGGCGGTGGTGCAGCAGTTCCTGTTACAATCAATCTTTCAGGTCAGGGTGTTTTCCCTTGTAATGGTACTCCTACAGCAGGTACTGCAAATTGTTCACCAACTTCTGGTGGTGCTGCTACAGCATTTACTTTAACAGATGCCGGTTCATCAATAGGTGGTGTTACATACCAGTGGCAATCATGGTCTTTTGGAGCAGCAGGTTATACTAATTTTGGTGCTTCATCTACATCTCCTACACTCAATTTTACAGGTATTACTGCAAATACATATTTCCGTTGTGTCGTTACTTGTACCTATTCAGGTCTTACATCAACTACAACTCCTGTATTAGTTTCTATCAGTCCTGCCCCAACACCATGTTCAGGTACTCCGGCAGCTGGTACAGTTACTGCAACTTCTACTGTGGGTTGTGCTCCTTCTTATACATCTAATTTATACAACGTTAGTCCGGCAATTGGTCCGGATATCCGTTACAACTGGCAGGTATCTACTACAAGTGCAACAGCAGGCTTTACAAATATTGCAGGTGCTACTACCCCTTATTTTACACAGGCAATTAGTGGTTCTACAATTTGGGTTAGGGATTCAGTTACCTGTACTACTGCATCTACAAGTTCTAAAACACCTGCAGTTCAATTAGTGTTAAATCCCCAACCAACAGCTATCAGTGGTTTTACAAGTATTTGTAATCCATCACCAGTAGCTTACACTTCTACACCAGCTGGTGGAACATGGTCTTCAAGTAATACAACTTATTTAGGTATCAATCCTTCTACAGGTATTGCTACTGCCACAGGTGCGGCAGGCCCTGCTACAATTAGTTATACATTAGGCACAGGTTGTTCTACAACTTTGGCTGTAGGTGTTTACAATGGTCCATTGGCTATTGCTGGTGCTACCAGTGTTTGTCCTGGTACCACAACAGCATTAACTAACCCTATGTGGGGTGGTGTATGGTCTAGTACCAATACCGCAGTTGCTACAATTGGTACAGATGGGGTAGTTACAGGCGTTGCCCCTGGTTCTATCAATGTTTCTTATACTTTAGCTGCCGGATGTAGTACTTATATGCCAATGGCGGTAAATCCTTTGCCAGCTGCTATTACTGGTAGTAACAATGTTTGCGCTGGTGGTGCTACAATTGTATTATCAAGTTTAACTTCAGGTGGTACCTGGTCGTCAAATAATACAGTTCAGGCTACAGCAGGTGCTGCATCTGGTATTATTACCGGTGGTGTAGCAGGTAACCCAATTATAAGGTATACATTGCCAACAGGTTGTTCCGTATCAATGCCTATTACAGTAAACCCATTACCTTCAGCTATTTCAGGTTCATCTGCAGTTTGTATAGGTTCTTCAACTACCTTAACAAATACAGGTGGCGGTACATGGAGTTCAAGCGACATCTCAACTGCCACAGTAAATACTACAACCGGAGTTGTAAGCGGTATGGCTGCAGGTATGGCTTTAATTTCATACTATCTACCAGTTACAGGTTGCTTTATTGCCAAACCAGTAACCGTTAATGCGCTTCCTTTAATTAACACAGTAACTGGAGGTGGTGGTTATTGCCCTGCCTCAACTGGTGTGCATATTGGTCTTAATGGTTCACAAAATGCTGTGAATTATTCATTATACAATGGAACTACTTTGGTAACGACAATGCCTGGTTCTACTTCATCTATTGATTTCGGATTGTTTACAGGTGTTGGTAACTATACCGTAATGGCAAGCAACACATTTACTGGTTGTAGCAATACAATGTCTGGGTCAGCCAACGTGTTTGTTAACCCATTACCACATGCTTATCTATTATCTGGTGGCGGTGCTTATTGCAGTGGTGGCAATGGTGTTCATGTTGTAACTAATGGTTCTGAGGTGGGTACCAGCTACCAATTATATGTTGGTGGTTCACCAGTAGGTTTGCCTCTTATTGGTGATGGTAGTAATTTGGATTTTGGTCTTCAAACAGCTGCTGGTCATTATTCAGCTATTGCCACTAATCAAACTACATTATGTAATAATAATCTTGGCGGCGGCGCAGATGTAATCATTAATGCTACCCCTACAGCTTATAATGTAATGGGTGGTGGTAATTATTGTTTAGGTGGTGCTGGCAGGGATATTTCCCTGGATGGTTCTCAGGCTGGTTTCGAATACAAATTATATAATGGTACTACCTTAATTGGTACTTTAACAGGTATTGCCTCAACTATTGATTTTGGCAACCAAACCTTATCTGGTAATTACACAATTACCGGTAAAAACCTGGTGACTGGTTGTATGTCTAATATGTCTGGCTCTGCAAATATTAATATTGACCCATTGCCTACTGGTTATAATTTAAATGGTGGTGGTAATTATTGTGCAGGTGGTACTGGTACTCATATCGGTATGGATCATACAGTAGTAGGTACAAATTATCAGTTAATGATGACTGGCGGTTCTGCTTTAACTACAGTAGCTGGTACCAGTGCCGGAATTGACTTCGGTATGTATACTGCTGCAGGTAACTATAGTGTATTAGCTACTATTGCTGCTACAGGTTGTAGCGTTTTGATGCCAAATACTGTTAATGTTGGTATCAATCCTTTGCCAATTATTCAGACTATTCGTGGTGGTGGAAGTTATTGTAATGGTAGTATTGGAGTTGAGGTTGCTCTTGATGGTTCAGAAACAGGCAAAACTTACCAATTATACTTAGGTGGTAGCCCTGTAGGTGCAAACATACCAGGTAATGGTGGTAGGCTTAGCTTTGGCATGCAAACAGCTGCCGGGGTATACACTGCTCGTGCTTATAATCCAGCAACAGCTTGTATGAGGTATATGAGTGGTTCTGTAACTGTTACAATTAACCCTAATCCAACTACTTATAATGTAACTGGTGGTGGTAGCTATTGCGATGGTACTGGCGGGGCTGCTATTATGTTGAGTGGTTCTCAAAGTGCTATTAACTATCAGATTATAAATAGTGGTGGTACAGTGAGTGCTATGGTTCCTGGTTCAGGCGCAGGTGGTTCATTCAATCTTGGTAATCAAACTATAGCTTCGGTTTATTCTGTAAAAGCAGTTAACCCGGCTACAGGTTGTTCCAGCATAATGAATGGTTCAGTTCCAGTGGCTGTTCTTCCTTTACCAGCACAGTATACTGTAAATGGTGGTGGTACAATCTGCTCTGGCGATGCTGGTTTACCTGTTAGTTTATTAACAAGCAATACAGGTTATTCTTACCAGTTACAATTAAATGGTACTAATACAGGTGCTGCATTATTGGGTACTGGTTCTACTATTGATTTTGGC
>CANGSR010000268.1 GCA_947456055.1 Chitinophagaceae bacterium | reverse complement strand
TGATACACTTTCTATGATCTGCAAAGTGTGACATTTCGTATAGCACTATATTTTATGCCCTGAAAAGATAATTGTCGTATCTACTTGACTATTGACCTCTATTTATCTACGATTGTAATGCTCAGTACAGCAAACCGTTTGTACTTGAATAGATCTATGTAATAAACTATACAAAATACACAATATGAAAAGTAACATAAGAAAGAAGAATGAAAAGAAGATGCTAAATAATAAAGATGTGAAAAGTTATACAGTAGCATATGGTGATAAGCGTATTCTATACTTTATCAGACCACATTTTGAAAAACTATATAGCATCAATAAGAGAACATTAATAAGGCATCGCCATAAAATAACCGAAACTGTTCCTGACAGCGAACATTACTTATATTTCATAAAGCAAAAAGGCATGTATTGTTACAGTATCAACATGCTTAATTTCAGCACCTACAAGAAGGGCATTAGACCTGCCCAAATCTCGCCTGATCGGCTCATGATTGACTATTCTGTGTCTAAGATGGATTCGCTGGATTCTGCCCTCTATAACGGCTTATTAAGTATTCCATGGAATTATATTGGTGGTGCTAATACCAGATGTAGAGAAATAATTAAATGTGTGGACAATATGAAGGGATTGTATTGTGAAATCGAAAAAGAGTTGCCAAAATCAAAAATCACACTCTATTACACTACCGAATTAAAAGAAGGGCGGTACCACAGCCATTTCAGCTTATCAATTGCAGGAGAAAAAACCAAATGTGTAATTGACAGACTTAAAAAATGCGTGAAGAACGTGGTGCGTACAAAGGTTCCATTTGTTGAAGAGTACGATATGACCAACACTCACTTAGAATATATGAGTAAAGATATTTGTCAATGTCCCGATGGCTGGGGAGTAATCACAAATTCGATACAAGAATACAAGAGATTAGCGTCAGAATAGGCTCAAAGTAGCCTCAAAAGTGGCAAAAAAGGGGTAAAAAAACGCATTAATTCAATAACAATACACCGAGTTATCTCACCACCCTGTTTGCAATTTATATCGTCTGTATTGCCTTTCCAGCAAGCGTTGTAGCTTATTCTACTCAAAATAAAAACTGCGTTAAATTGGGTACATCATTGCTGGTAGCCCCCCCCATATCCCCCGCCAGGGCCCGATAGGTCGGGTATTTTGTTTTGAAGTATCCCGATAACATAATGAAATTAATTATTTAAAACATCACTTGTTTCTAATACCCCGTTCAATTTTACAAAAATATTTTTTGGAATTTTTGTTAACCATCTTTTGGGAGTGGAAAATCCAGTAATTCACTTAATGAGATTTTCATAGCGTTTGCAAGTGAAATTAATACTCCTAACGTAACGGTGAACTTCGCATTCTCTATTCGTTGCACCGTTATTTTGGCGACATCAGCGAGATCGGCAAGCTCCTGCTGGCTCATATCCTTAGATTCTCTTAGCCGCCTTAACTGCACTCCAAACGCCTTTATTCCTGCGGTGTGTTTCACTAATCAAAAGTCGGGCGGCTGGAAAAATATTCTGGATACACTTGTGTACCCAAAAAAGAAAGTTTATCATTGTGCAATAAATTTTAACTCGAAATCATTAAATCAATTTTATATGAAAAACGCTTCGATTTTAGGGCTGGTACTTTTTGTATCATTGACTGTGTATGCTTGGGTTGACCAAATAAAAATGCACTTAAACAAACCGAATATTACTTCTGTATCTTCTACAGTAACAATCGATAAGGGCGAAATACCCAGCAAAACCAATGATAATGTGAACCAACACAATAGTCAAAATATAAACGATAATTCTCCAAATCAAGCAACCAATACGGAAGCTAATGCTACCGCTTCGGATAATACTGGCAAATACGATTATGATATAAGAATTTTTAAAGAGACTTTTAATGCTATGTCTCAAAAATACATAAACGAAAAGAGTGAACATATGAAAAATAATGACTTAGATGGGATTCCAAGAATTGCTATAAATTACGGCATAAGCGTAAAATCACTAATGTCAGATATAAAAGAATATAATGATTCACATAAAACGGTTCTTAATAAAGATCAAAAAGAACGTTTAGAAGATGTTTACCATCTGTTAGACGTAATGCATCAACAAACCGAGATAGATGCGCAATAGCTCCTACAGCATAACAACATTTTGGGTATGAAATCAAATATTTCTTTCGCTGTAAAAATTTATGTTTGGATATTTATTTACTGCTGTTTTGTACACAGTTTTGCATTCGCCTTCTCCGCATTTGTGATTAGCATAATACTCGCTGTGGTTCCTGTTTTCACTTCTAAGTTACTTATGATCCCGTCAATGATAATAGTCGGGTACTCCTTCTTTTTCGGTGACCGAGCATTTGCAGAATGGATTTTAGGCTTTATGCCTTGTTTCTGGATTATGTTTGCTGATAGCGTAATGAAAATTTTCGATTAAGTTAGCAAGAAAACTATACTTTTGGCAAAACCAAAAACAATGATACCTTTTCAAATTGGTAATTGGCTCATTACTACCGATGAAATAAAATGGGTTGGAGTACCAAATGTGGATTGCTCTATTTCTAAAGATAGCCTGAATGAGCCAGGGCCTGGCGAAAGACGAACAATGTACGATTGGTTGATTCATTTAGCAGGAAAAGCGTGGGTAACAACGGTTGATGTTTATTCGTTAAACACCGCTTTCGTTTATGCTCAAACAGCGTGGGGAATTGGTCAAAATCCAAATATATCTTTTGTTGATACATTTGTTGAACAAGCCAACGTTATGCGTTGATAAGAAGCATTTGCTTATCATAAAGTAACAAAATATACCCCAGCAATATTATATTTTACATTCATTATAGGCATCATGAAATTAAGTATATTTTTTCATATTGTTATTCCAATTTTATGTGGGGTCATAATTTATGCGTTGTGGCGTGGGATTTATTTTATAGACCCAACACAAAAAATCTTCCCATTAGCGTATTTGAATAATCGCCCCAATTGGTTATTGTATAACTTACCAGACGGGCTTTGGTTTTATGCTCTTCTTTCTGCTATTGCTTTTATCTGGAAACCTGACAACTCTATTTTTTTACTCATCTGGTTGTTTGGTGCATCTGCCATGGCATTTCTCTCAGAATTCTTACAACTATTTTATTGTATTCCTGGCACTTTTGATTATTACGATCTTCTTGCTTACTCCATTGCTTTATTAATATTCTATTGTTTCAATTTTCATCAGATAAACAAATTATTTTTTATACGATATAAATACATATAATATGATAAAAACTAAAAACATTTATACGATAGTTGTAATAATACTTTTCGTATTTTTATTTTGTGCGTCAGCCACTCAAAAAGCATATTTGGGTGAACATTACACTTACTCATATAAGCTAATAGGAGATAATGTTAAGTCGGAAAGAAACTTTAATGATGGAAAAATAGATGTTGATTTTTATATTACGTCTAAGGATGTGAACTTCACTTTAAGAAATTTAACAAAAGAGCCGATGAAGATTAATTGGGATGAAGGCTCTTTAATTATTTTCGGTAGCAGTAAAAGGATAATTCATAAAGGGGTAAAGCTGATTGACCGTAGTAATCCGCAAGCGCCAACCGTAATACCGCCAAACTCATCAATAGATGATTTGGCTTCACCTGCCGATAATATCTATTATAGGGAAGGCTATTATAGCCAATATACCTCAAGCCCTGGCGGCTGGGAAGCACATGATTTGTTTACCTCTAACGATTTAAAACAAGCAGATACTAAGAAATTCATATTAGGTTTAAAAGGTACAAAATTTCAACTTTTTCTCCCAATTGAACAAAACGGACAGAAACTTAATTATACTTTTGAGTTTGAAATAAAGGACGTTGCGGCAGATTCACAATTGAAAAGCGGCAAATCTAAATCAAGCAAGAAAAAGGGTTAGTGCTTATTGCGTAATGCAGCCAGTTTACTTTGAACCCTGTATATTCTCCAACTCAATTGTATAAAAGTCTTCACCGTAATTTTTGTACGGCATTGTTACAACTCGGTAAGACTTATCGTTGAAACCAACCAATTGTCCTACAAAATACGGGTCTATTGGTTCCACATGAAGTACGTTTTCATATGGATCACTGTCACCCTTCACTATCTTGTATTTTGTCTTGGTTTCCATTATGCAGTTTTTAGTAAAGGTAAGTGTTTACGGCTTGTACTTCGTTTGCAGTTTTGCATAACTTTCGGCAATGCCCATGTCGGTAACAAAATTCTCTATTTCTGCTATAAAATAGTTCGATATTTCGACCGTACATGCTACAAAAAAGCGCAAAAGGCAACCATTACTGGTTGCCTTTTTGTTTGGGGGAAACTTGAATTTCAATCTCAATTTTGGGTAATGTTGTGTAAATTTAGTTTATGAACCATTACCAGTTTTCAGCCCAAATAGAGCGTGATAGAGAAACAGGAGTATATATTGCCTATGTACCAGCTTTGCCTGGTGTCCACACGCAAGCTAAAAGTCTTCCCCAGCTTCAAATAAACATAAAAGAAGTAATAGGGTTGTGTCTTGAAGAGTTAAGTGTGGAAGAAATCGCAGCCCTACCAGAATTTATTGGCTTCCAGCAAATTGGGTATATGTATGAGTAAACTATATAAAACAGATGTAAAATGTCCAAAACCCAAATTCTCTCGTTCTTACTTATTTTATTCGCATCCTGTCAAAACATCAACCCTGTAGCCAAAACTGATCATAAAGAATTACAAACAAAACAAATTATACCCATTCATGTTTTAGATACCCTGATTGCTCCTCCAACCATTGATACTCTCGATACAACCATCCTAATAGACAAACTACTACCCTCCTCATACAATGGCCCAAAATTAAATAAAGCTTTAGTTCAAAAAGTATTGAAAGCTCATTTCAAAAAGAAAGGATATTTAGTTTCTCCAAATGAATTTGACGATCTCGCACAAGAGTACCACGGTGAAATAGAAATGACTTTTGATACATTCTACAATGCGGATATTAACCACAACCAATTTCCTGATGCAATTGTTGCCTATTGGTTAGCCCCGCCGATGTCAAGCGGACATTGCATCCAACCACAGTATGCTATCATAATTGATCAGGGTAATAAATATGTAGTAACAAACGAAGATTTTATCCCAACCAACTTTCCAATTGATAGTGTAGTATCAAGAAACAATCAAACAACTATTTTTGCATGTGATTATGAATGTGCAAATTTCAAAATCCTCAGATACCTTCATCTCCATTTAAAAAGCAAATAACATATGGTCCTATGAACAACCCCATCCCAAAATCTCCTAAATTCGCTATAAATCCCACCAAACAATGCGAAAGCACCTACTTATTCTCATAATAATCATGGCAGGCATCAATACCCACCTGCACGCCCAAAAACCCAACAAAATAAAAGCAGAAAAAACCTCCCACATACTCCAAAACCTGCTAGACAGCAATCAATCAATTGAAAACTATACTGCCAAAGCTAGTTATGTAGAAAATGGAACCATAAAAACTATACAGTTTACGGCCAGGGGCTATCACATTAAATCTGTCATTAAAACCACCAGCCAATTTGAGGAGCAGACAACATTTTATGTAAATAATAGAGCCATTAGAATATATGGCAGTTTCGATAGTTCCTGCACAACTAACCAATACGGGGGAATGAATATTGTGAGTTCCGGCATGGTAGCTTATTCTTTTTATTACATTGGTGGGTCAAAACCACAAACGTATTTAATGCTCACTGCATTTGCCGAAACTGCACTAGGATCATTCGCACTTGCCCAATACTATTATTTCCTACCACTTTCCCCATCCGACAACCTAGGCTTTACCTTATTTAACCAATCAGAACCTCCCTCTGCAGAACCCGAAAATGAGTAAACAAAAAATTAATTCGCTCATTGAATAAGATAAAGGACATTTACCTCGTTAATGTTCTCAAATCCCTAAAATGAGTATTTATAAAGTTCTGCCCCAGCTATTGTTGGTATTGATGCCCTATATGGCCATGGCTCAAAAAACCATCACCATTAGCGGCTATATTTCCGAGCGCAAAAGCAGCGAGCGGCTTACAGGTGCTATAGTCTTCCTGCCAGCCCTTAAGGCGGGTACTTCCAGTAATACCTTCGGCTTTTATTCCATCACTATCCCCGAAACTAATGACAGTGTAGATATTGTAGCCTCCTATGTGGGTTTTGAGACTTATACTGCCCGGATTTCAGGCAATACCAACACTACCCTATCCATACTTCTCGATGAAACAAAATCACTGAAGGAAGTTGTGGTGAAAGCCAATAAGAGCGAAATACAGACCAGAACCCAAATGAGTATGATAGACCTGCCCATCCAAACCATTAAATCACTACCTGCTTTCCTTGGTGAACCCGATATCATGAAAGCTATACAAATGTTGCCAGGGGTACAGGCTGGCTCTGAGGGTAGTTCGGGACTTTATATACGTGGTGGTAGCCCCGACCAAAATCTGATATTGCTAGATGGGGTACCTGTTTACAATGCCAGCCACCTATTCGGTTTTTTCAGTGTATTTAATGCCGATGCCATCCGGAATGTAGAAGTCATCAAAGGAGGTTTCCCTGCAAGGTATGGTGGCAGATTGTCCTCGGTAATTGATATCAATATGAAGGAGGGCGACAAATCTCAGATTCATGGCGAGGGTGGCATAGGTCTTATTGCATCCCGTCTTACTCTTGAAGGGCCTATCAAAAAAGATAAATCCTCATTTATGGTTTCGGGCAGGCGCACTTATGTAGATGTTTTGGCACGGCCATTTTTAGATAAAAACAATACAGCAGGCTACTATTTTTATGACATCAATGGCAAGGTAAATTTCAATTTGGGTAAAAAAAACCACCTATACCTTAGTGGTTATTTTGGCAATGATAAATTCTCCTTTTACAATAAAGAAGGTGACGCAACAGGAACGACCGAATTTTCAGGGGGCATACGCTGGGGGAATATTACAGGGGTAAGCAGATGGAACCATGAGTTTACACCTAAGCTCTTTGGCAACCTGACTACCTACTATAGCCAATACAAGTTTGTAGTAGATGTAGCAAGTAATAGCAATAAC
>CANGSR010000267.1 GCA_947456055.1 Chitinophagaceae bacterium | reverse complement strand
TGCGCATAAATGGTACCACCGACTATTATGGGGCATTTCATATGGTAGCTGGTGGTGGTAATTACCCAGACTCTAATTATAGGGCCAGAGTTAAAGTAGTATATTCAAAGCTTAATAAATAATTATTTATCTATGTGTGGCATTGTTGGATATTTAGGGAACAGGCAAGCTTTCCCAATAATTATTAAAGGTCTTAAACGCCTTGAGTACAGGGGTTATGATAGTGCCGGTGTTGCTCTTTTAAGCCATGGCATGACCGTGTATAAAAAAGCAGGCAAGGTTAGCGACCTTGAAAAGATTGTTGACCTGAGCAAAACAGGTGCAACAATTGGGATTGGCCATACCCGTTGGGCTACACACGGTGAGCCTAATGACAGGAATGCGCATCCGCATTTGTCAAATTCGGGGAATCTGGCTATTATACACAATGGTATAATAGAAAATTTCCATGCCATAAAGGAGATACTTTTATTGCGTGGCTATCATTTTAATTCAGATACAGATACGGAAGTATTGGTAAATCTGATTGAGGAAGTACAGAAAAAAGAAAATACCTCTCTTGATAATGCAGTAAGAATTGCCCTTAATGAGGTGGTGGGTGCTTATGCTATAGTCGTATTGGATTTACGTAATCCTGACCAGCTTATTGCTGCCAGGAAGGGTAGTCCACTGGTAATTGGTATAGGAGATCATGAGTTTTTTGTTGCTTCAGATGCCTCACCGATTATTGAGTATACCCAAAAGGTTATTTACCTTGATGAGCAGGAGTATGCAGTTATCAATAGGGGTGGTGAATATGATATCCGCACATTGGGTAATGTATTGAAATCGCCCGAAATAAAGAAACTGGAGTTTTCATTAGAGAATATTGAAAAGGGTGGTTTTGAGCATTTCATGCTTAAGGAAATCTATGAGCAACCAAAGGCCATCGAAGATTCACTTCGAGGTAGGATGAGTGCCCAGAATGGATGGATAAAGTTGGGTGGCTTAAGTGAGTATATAACCCGTATTGATAATGCTGAGCGCTTTATCATCACGGCTTGTGGTACCTCATGGCACTCGGCATTGATTGCAGAGCACCTGATCGAGGATTTAGCACGTGTTCCGGTTGAAGTTGAGTATGCATCTGAGTTCAGGTATCGTAACCCGATTATCCGTGAAAGTGATGTGGTGATTGCCATTTCACAATCAGGAGAAACCGCAGATACCTTAGCTGCAATCAATCTGGCTAAGGAAAGGCAGGCGTTTATATTTGGTATCTGTAATGTTATTGGTTCATCAATTGCTCGTACAGCCCAAACTGGTGCTTATACCCATGCCGGACCGGAAATTGGTGTGGCATCTACCAAGGCATTTTCAACACAGGTATCCATAATTACCTTAATTGCACTTCAATTAGCTGCTGTAAAGGGCACTATTTCAACATCTAAATTGAGGGAGATTCTTTATGAACTCGAGAATATCCCAAAGAAGATTGAAGAGACATTATTACTAAATGACCAGATTAAAGAAATAGCTGCCATCTATAAGGATGCTACAAACTTCCTTTATCTGGGTAGGGGTTATAACTTCCCAGTGGCATTAGAAGGCGCATTGAAGCTTAAAGAAATATCTTACATACATGCTGAGGGTTATCCTGCTGCTGAAATGAAGCACGGACCTATTGCTTTGATTGATGAGAATATGCCAGTTGTATTCCTTGCCACCAACCAGAGTGCCTACGAAAAGATTGTATCGAACGTACAGGAAGTAAAGGCAAGGAAAGGGAAAATAATAGCAGTAGTACATAAGGGAGATACCCAGATACGTGAACTTGCTGACCATATTATTGAGGTGCCTGAAACCGAAGAAATATTGTCTCCATTGATTACCATAGTTCCATTGCAGTTATTGGCTTACCATATAGCCATTATGCGCGGCTGCAATGTGGACCAACCAAGGAACCTGGCAAAGTCGGTTACTGTAGAGTAGAGATTATTATAAAAAAGAAAAGAATTTATTACAAGCTTTTCCAGTTCTACTGGATCAGGTGTAATAAATTCTTTTTTCGTTTAAAGTATTCTATAAATCAGCATTGATATAGAAGCAGAAAACCTCACCAGGGCCATGCACGCCAACAACCAAAGTCTTTTCAATATCGGCTGTACGACTGGGGCCAGTAGCTAGATTAATCATAGATGGGATATCATTTCCGTATTTTCTTTTAAGGACTGCAAACCCATCATTAATATCATTTACAATCTGGTTGGCATAGGCGAACACTATATGCACCGGGAAATAAACCGGAGCCATGCGGCCCATGTTTTGCTTGCTGCTGAGCAATATAGAGCCTGTTCTGGCCACTAAAACTTCACAACCTGTGATACACGCCTCAGCCTTTTCATACTCAGGATTAGCAGGTGTAAGGATGTCTATTTTGTTGTTCTGGAATAATCTTAACAGGCGCTCATCAGCACACAACAAAGTATTCCAGCCCCTGCTTTCGTGGAGGAAATTGATATTATCTATTAGTTCCTGCTCATTATCACAAAAGATGAATTTACCACCCAGGTTAATAAAGGCCTCGGCGAATACCTCTTCATTGGTATTTGTTGAATGCACATAGAAATCTGTAGTTTCCTTATCCGCCTCAGGGTAGGGTATTGGTAAAGCAGCATCGCTAAGCCACTTCCGGATCCTACTGAGTATATTCTCTCTTGATTTTGATGTTTTGAATGTTTGCATTCTATAGAAATCTTAGTTGCTTATTTCTTGAATTTAATAGCCTAAAACAACTTTGCTGTAAAAGTAAAACTTTAAATCACTAAATAAAAAAGCGATGAAAGATTCACCGCTTTTATATAAATAACTATTTTATAATTCAATCCTACACATTCGGATTCAAAATACTCTCCGGAATCAATGGTTCTTCTTCATCAGCAATTGTATCCTCTTCATAAGGGCGCTTGCCTAAAAGGTGTTCCATATCGTCTTTGAACAATACTTCTTTTTTCAAGAGTTCTTCTGCTATTAGTTTTACAGAATCTGTTTTATCAACTAATAATTGTTTTACACGCTCGTAGGCTGATTCAACCAGTTTACGAACCTCATCATCAATCATTTTACCTGTTTCTTCTGAATATGGTTTTGAGAAGCTATTTTCATTCTGCGGATCGTAGAACGAGATATTTCCTATCAGTTTGTTCATACCATACATTGATACCATAGCATAAGCCATACGGGTTACATGCTGTAGGTCGCTTAATGCGCCTGTAGAGATCTTGCCAAATATCAATTCTTCCACAGCCCTTCCACCTAATGACATACACATATCATCCATAAGGTGGTCGGTAGTGCGGATATAAACTTCTTTAGGCAGGTATTGGGCATAACCTAATGCTGCAACACCTCTAGGTACAATGGTAACCTTTACCAATGGGTGTGCATGCTCCAAGAACCAACCTGATACTGCATGACCAGCTTCGTGGTAAGCAATGATCCTCTTTTCTTCAGGTAATATTATTTTGTTCTTCTTTTCAAGTCCACCAATAACCCTATCGATAGCATCGTTGAAGTCGCTCATGTCAACCTCACCTTTACCTTTACGGGCTGCAATCAG
This sequence comes from Chitinophagaceae bacterium, assembly GCA_947456055.1. Lineage (GTDB taxonomy): Bacteria > Bacteroidota > Bacteroidia > Chitinophagales > Chitinophagaceae > Nemorincola. The sequence goes on along the minus strand of CANGSR010000267.1, from coordinate 3,550 downwards.
AGCGGCTTCATTACAGATATTGGCTATATCAGCACCTGCGAAACCTGGGGTTTGTAAAGCAAGTTTCTTGATATTAAGGTCTGTTGATTTTTTGATAGGCTTCAAATGTACATCAAATATTTTTTCACGACCCTTAACATCAGGTATGTCGATAGATATCTGCCTGTCGAAACGACCGGGGCGGAGTAGGGCTGTATCGAGTACATCGGGCCTATTGGTAGCAGCTAATACTATAATACCACTATCACCGCTGAAACCATCCATTTCAACCAATAACTGGTTAAGGGTGTTTTCACGCTCGTCATTGCTCATTACCACATTCTTACCACGTGCACGGCCTATAGCATCTATTTCATCAATAAACACGATACATGGTGCTTTTTCACGGGCTTGCTTGAATAAATCCCTTACACGACTTGCACCCACACCTACGAATAGCTCAACGAAATCGGAACCAGACATAGAGAAGAACGGAACCTGAGCTTCGCCCGCCATAGCCTTGGCTAATAGGGTTTTACCGGTACCGGGAGGGCCTACTAGCAACGCACCTTTAGGGATTTTACCACCAAGTGCCGTATATTTTTTAGGATTCTTCAGGAAATCCACAATTTCCATCACCTCAACCTTAGCTTCATCCAGACCTGCAACATCATTGAAGGTAATGTTTACACGAGTACCTTTTTCAAACAACTGTGCTTTAGATTTGCCGATATTGAAAATACCACCTGCACCTCCAGCTCCGCCACCTGAACCCATCTTACGGAATATCAGGAACCACATAGCCACGATAATCAAGATTGGTAACAGGAATGTAGACAATAAGATATGAATCAAATCGCCCTGCTGGTCATAAAGTACGGGTACCTTCTTGTCGTCTGGGATGTTTTTTTCTGCCTCCTTAAGGTCATCTGCAAACTGCTCAACAGTACCTATTTTAAAGGTAAAAGCTGGTGTCTTTTCTGGATTTGTGCCATTGTAAGGAGAATATTTATTGGTAGTTTGTACAGGTACTGAACCTGGTTTAAGGTAAACCTCTACATGGTCGTTATTAATAACTACCAGTTTGGTTACAAATCCCTTATCCAGATTTTCTTTGAATTCCTGAAAACTATGATCAGCAGTTGCTGCACCGAAGCTGCCACCACCTATTAATTGTGCACCAAGGATAGCAACAAGAATAAGGCCATAGATCCAATAGATATTGAATTTAGGTCCTTTACGTTGATTGTTGGGGTTATCATTACCTGGTCTTGGCCCGGGTTTTTGTGAATTATCTTCCATTAATTGGTTGTTAGTATTTGGTAATATTAATGCAAATTTGAAAGTACTCTATTAATCTTTTATCAGGTGCCCAAGAGAAATGTTTAGACAACGAATTTATGACTAATGTTATGCTTATTTTATCTGAAATTTAGTAATTACTTTTTGGTGCATCCTCCCACAATCCTTCAAGATTGTAAAATTCCCTTTGCTCTTCTTTGAAAACATGAACAACAATATTCACATAGTCAACCAAAGTCCAGGTATCACCAAATTCAATATGGAAAGGTCTTTCGCCACATTCTTCTTCAATCTTTTGTTCTATAGATTGGGCAATTGCTTTAATTTGGATATTAGAACGTGCTTCACATAAAATAAAGTAGTCGGCAACGGCTTCGTCTATTTTTTTCAGGTCAAGTGAAACAATCTTTTCTCCTTTTTTATCTTGTATGGCGGAAATAATGCTTTTAAAAAGCTTACTGTTCTTTGAAAGGCGGGGTGCCGTCTTTATTATATCTTTCGCCGCAGTTACTGTTTGCTCCAAATTAATTAATCTTATTTTTGTTTGGTAATTGTCACTTGATTTATCAAAATTAGAATTCTTTTTGCACTTAACCACATGTTATTGTCAGATTTTCCAATAATAGAACTCGATCGCATAGATAGTACCAATAACTATGCCATGCAACTTATAGATGCCAATAAAGCACAGCACGGACTGACAATTGTAGCCCAAAGCCAATTGATGGGAAAGGGCCAGAGGGGTAAGATATGGGTAGATGAGCCAGGACAGAGCCTGTTGATGAGTATTATTGTTACTCCTAATGTAGATATATCAGAGCAATTCGCATTTAATGCATCTGTTGCGGTGTCTATTGCTAATGTTTTGCAAAAAGTATGCCCCGATTCTATTGTAAAAATAAAGTGGCCCAACGATATTATCATTAATGACAAAAAGGCAGGGGGGATATTGATTGAGAATATATTGAGGGGCAGCAGATGGACCCACTGCGTTATTGGCATAGGTATCAATGTTTTACAAGATGTTTTGTCTCCTGAACTTATTAATGGAACTTCAATAAAAATGAGTTCTGGTAAGGAAGTTGACATAAGGCAATTGCGCAATGAATTGATTGGGGAAATACTATCTGAAAAATGGCAAGCGCTTACGGGTATTCAGAAAATGGCATTATATAATAGCATGCTTTATAAAAAGGATATGCCGCAGCTTTTTATGGATAGGGACAAATTAATTGAAACCACAATAGTGTCAGTAAATATTGATGGCCGCCTGTCAGTATTAAATGACAAAAATACCATTGTACATCTGTACCATGGGCAGATGGAATGGGTTTGGCAGTGATTAAGAATTTGAAAATAAATTGGAGTTGATTTTAGATAAAATACAGTTGTGTACTATTGTTAAATGCTGACTTGTAAAAATTAATAACACATACGACTGCGTGAATATCTATTTATTTTCGCTCAGCCGTATGTATGAATTGGGTAACTATTAATTTAGACTATTGTCCTAAGTCCATCTACATACCCCATCATGTATCCAGCCAAGGCGCTTTTGTGTCTTACTACCCCAGCTTGACTCCAATTTAAGTCATCAGGTCTGAAGTTAGGTTCTAACCCTTGAGTTCCGTCAATTAGTCCTTGGTCATATGCGCAGCCAGCGCATTTGTGTCTCCCATCTCCATGTGCCTGACTAATTGGTAATACAATAAACATCGGATCATCCCTGTGGTCTTTGTCGCAAATTTGAATCATAAATAGTATGCTTTAAAAAACGAAGTTACTGTATTTTATGGAAAATTTTAAACATTATTATATAAAAAATAAAATGATGTATATTTTCTATGTACGCTTGAGAGTTAAGAATTCTTATACTCTATAAAACAGAGATAGTTTAGTTTTTTTGTTTAAAAGTTTAGGTCTTGGCCGTAGTCAGATTGTGGTTCTTGTAATAGAAATAATGATAGTTCTTCTTTTGAACTGAAACCATTAATTTTTTTTTTGAATTCTCGCTGTATATCTGAATTTTCAATTTCTAGTTTTCTGTTTTTGCTGATTTCTAAGAAGTCCTTTTCCTGGTCTATACCCAGGAATTTTCTATTTAATAAATTGGCTGCAATTCCAGTCGTACTGCTTCCAGTAAATGGGTCGAAAATCCAAGCCCCTTTTATTGTGGAAGCTAAAATTAATCGGGTTAAAACAGCTAATGGTTTTTGTGTGGGATGCTTGCCAAATTTTTTCTCCCAAGGAGCAATAGCGGGTAACTCCC
>CANGSR010000266.1 GCA_947456055.1 Chitinophagaceae bacterium | reverse complement strand
GGACATCTGTAAACCACACTTCATACACTTTATAACTTCAAGTAGCGGAATTTTAAATAATTGGGGAATCGTGCAAAAAGTATCTTGGTATATTATAAGCCCAAAATCGTGCAAAAATCGTGCGCCAATAAAAAAGCAGCTACACTTTTTATCGTGTAACTGCTTGATTTTCAATGCTCTCCCTCCCCGACTTGAACGGGGGACCCTCTGATTAACAGTCAGATGCTCTAACCAACTGAGCTAAGGAAGAATGTGTTTCTGTGTGTTTGGGAGTGCAAAAATAGGAACTTTTTTGAGACTGCAAAAACTATTTTTGAATAATTTTTATTGTACTGTATTTTGATGTTTGTTATTGCTGTTTTGCTTCATTTCCAGTGGTTTGGTTTGCCTGTTTATCTGGTTATTATAAACTTCATATTCCGCCCTAAAATTGGCAAAGTATCTATTGTTGGGAATATCTTATTCCCTGGCAAAGGAAATAGCCTGATTCGGTCGAAATAGGCCGTATCACCCCATTTTGTTCGCTCATAGATGCTCTTGGTTTCCTCATCGCTAAAAGTAATACTTGCATCAAGTGTGTCACCCTTGCAAAATTGCGACTGGAAGTCTGTTAATATCTGGTCATTTCCTACTGAGTCTTCATAAAGGGAGCGCTCTGCATAAATAAAATCGAAGCCTACTATACGGTATTTATTTCCCAATGAATCGTGGGCTGATATTCCCTGTTTCAATAGGCTATCGAATGTGCGCTTCTTTATTACCCCACCATTTAGATTGCTTTTGCCCAGGTAGACTGGCGGGAGGAAGATTTTTTTACTATTTCCCGGTTTTACTGCGGCTTTTGTCTTGCTTGTTTGCTGCGCCATTAGGCTGAAGCAAAAAAACAGTGACATGCCTAGTAAAAATAAGTTGAATACCCGCTTCATCATAAAATCAAAAATAAAAAATAAAAAATCAAAAAAGCGGATTTTTTCATTCAGCCTTTGATTGTTTTAAAACCATAATATTTAAACCGGTTTTGTAGCATTCATAGCAAACCAGCTCATCATACCCACTCCGGTTATCATTGCTTCTTCATGGATGTTGAAAGTGGGGGTATGCACAGGGGAGGTAAATTCTTTACCATTCTTATTAGTGCCTATTCTAAAGAAACATCCGGGCATATGTTGGGTATAAAAGCTGAAATCTTCTCCTGCCATACGCATATCCAATTCTTTTACATTTTCAGCACCTATAAAATCCCGTGCCCAATCTTCTGCCTGGCGAGTTAGTGCTATATCATTGTATAGACTGGGGTAACCAGGAGGGATGTCTATAGTCGCAACTGCACCATAGGCTTCACAAGTCTTTATAACGTAGTCTTTTATCCAGTAGTGGGCTTCTGCTCTCCATGCTTCATTCATAGTGCGGAAGGTGCCCAGGATTTCTACTTTGCCTGGTATTACATTGGTAGCAAACCCTCCCTGTATTTTGCAGAAGGATAGTACGGATGGTATTAATGGATTGGCCTTACGGGCTACTACCTGTTGTAGTCCGGTTATTACTAAAGCAGCAATAGCTATTGGGTCTACTGCGAGGTGGGGTAGGGCAGCATGGCCGCCTTTTCCATCTATGGTTATGTATATTTCATCAGCACTGGCCATATATTGCCCCGCTCTGAAACCTACAGTGCTACTAGGCAGGTTTGGATATACATGCAGTGCATAAATAGCTTCAGGTTTGGGGTTTTCCAAAACCCCGGCAGCAATCATCAAGCTAGCCCCTCCAGGATGTTTTTCTTCCCCAGGTTGGAAAATCAATTTCACTGTGCCATGCAATTCGTCTTTAAGGTCGTTGAGTATCCTGGCAACTCCCAGCAAGCAACTTGCATGTACATCGTGCCCACAGGCATGCATTACTCCGGCATTTTGTGAGCAGTAAGTAGTGTCATTTTCTTCCTGTATTGGTAGGGCATCCAGGTCGGCACGCAAAGCAATACAACGGCCAGGGATGCCGCCGGTAATCATAGCAACTATACCAGTGCCAGCAACCCCTGCTTGGTGCTGAATGCCCCATTCGTTTAGTTTTCCTGAGATATAGGCAGATGTATTATATTCCTCAAAAGAAAGTTCAGGATGGGAATGTATATGATGCCGAATCTCCTGCACATCTGGGAAATATTGCGTTGCTTTTGCTCGTATCTGTTCAATCATGCTAAAATGTGTTAATTGTAATAATGTCGGGGACTATCATACATGGTCCACCAAATATAGAGCGTGCTTCCCTAAGCATTCCTTCAGCATCGCTGCGGTTTCGGTAGTCGCCCACTTTTACCCTAAATGTGGGTGATAAATAGTTGAGATAGGTGCGCACATCAGGGAAGGTGCGCATAAATTCAGCTTTTACCTGGACGGCCTTTGCCCTGTCAGGTCCATAATATATCTGCACCCTGAATCCCTTGCCCGAATAGATTACCCCACTTCCTCTTTGGCGGGTATAACTTACCAGGTGAACAGGATTGTCGGTATATGCAGCCCTTTTGGGTTCTGGGCCAGGAGTGACAACTACTGGTTCAGTAGTTCTTTTTGTTTTGGTTGTTACTATTTCGTTAGGGGCATTGTTGGCCGGTTTTGGTTCAGCTGTTTTGGTTTTAGTTTTTGCAGGTAAGGCATTACTTGTTGCCTTTTCAGCAGGCTTTTTCTTTTTTATCAGGGCATCCATCCCAGTTGGGGCATGAACTACCACATCTCCCTGGGCAATAGCATCGAGTGATAAGCAAAGAAAAACAGTAATGAAAAATAAATAAATAAGCCTAAACATTTGGTTTGGAGATGGCTGCAAATTAATGATTGGCAAATTACTCAAAAATTATTCAATAAGTACCCAAGAAATAAGGGTGGTTATAAGTATTAGTTTTTTTAATTCTCAAAGAGCCGAATTTCATTTCAAAATGATGTAGTAATGCCTAACCCAACAAGATTCTTTTTAATTCGGCTACTCCTTCGGTAGCAGGAAGTTCAATTGGGACTACATTTTTATAACGTTTCACTGGTGGTATTTTTTTGTCAATCACATATTTTTTTACCTGTTCCTTTACATAGTCTACAAGGCCGGCAGCAGGGTAAACAACTAAAGAGGTGCCTATCAGCACAAAAATATCTGCTTCATAAAGAATCGGTATTGCTACTTCAATCATAGGCACAGGTTCCTCAAACCATACAATATGTGGTCTCAATTGTCCTCCATCAGGTGCTTTATCACCTAGTTTTATATCATTACTATAAGGATAGGTTTTTATTTCATTTTTTTCGCTGCGCATTTTTACTATTTCCCCATGCAGGTGCAGCACTTTTGTAGAGCCAGCCCTTTCGTGCAGGTCGTCAATATTTTGGGTAATAATATGCACATCGTATTGGGTTTCCAATTCGGCAAGGCCAATATGGGCAGCATTGGGCTTGGCTTTTTTCACATCATGGCGGCGCATATTGTAGAAATCAAGAACCACCTGCGGGTCTTTCCGCCAGCCACGGGGTGATGCAACATCGGCAATATTATACCCCTCCCATAGTCCATCTGAATCACGGAATGTTTTTATCCCACTTTCGGCACTAATACCTGCACCGGAAAGTACTACCACTTTTAGCTTCTGCATATACAAATTTATGCAAATTCCGGTTTAGGAATTATTTCTAATAGCTTAAAAAAATGTTATGTTCTGCTGTTTTTATATGGTTAACAGATTTGTTATTTGGGGTATGGCCACTAATGATAGGGATTAAAAGCTTTAATGGCTTAAATAAATTTGCTAAATAAAATTAGGTCATGGAAATATTCCAAATCGGCTGGATTTTATTGCTAATTATTTGACTATCAAAACAATTTTATAACAAAGTACAGATTTTATGGGTTGGTTTTCTTTTGGTAAAACATTTGTAAATAAGGAAGAGAATATAGCTGATAAGTTGAAACGGGGTGATTTGTTTGGCTTATTTGATGATGGTATGGTTTGCTATTTTGAGGATGGGTGTAAGGTTAGTTATACCAAATTATGGATCGTACTTAGGCAATTGTATAATATAAACGGTGTTTGTAGCCAATCGCTTGATGAACTGTGTCCTGACAATTTTGTTGGAGCCTATACTTATAAATACTCAAGACATAGATGGCAACGCCGAACATCGTTACCTGCCACAATACAAACCAGTTATAATTCATTTACTAACGCAGCTTAAAATTATATACCATGTTTTCTAAAGAACTGTTTGATAAAAAAGAGCGCATCCTGCTTTGGACTCTGCTGGTGATTAGCGGAGCTTTGGTTGTTGAATCTGTGCTCTTGTTTTTGGTTTAGGAGATTATTTTTTTTCTTACACCATCGGGTGCCTTACAAATTCCTTATTCCTATCAAACAGGTACCTGTAGGTGCTTAGGCTACGGCTACGGTGGGTTCCAAGGCTTTCTGATATGTTAATCATTTTAGGGTTGAAATCGCCTATCCATTGCATTTCATAGTCTTCATATCTGGCTTTATTTCTGATTACTGTTGCTCCTTCAATAATAATAAAGGCATCTATTCCCTTTCCCTGAAATTCAGGGATAACACCAAACACTAATCCTACAAACCTCTTACAATTGCCAAATGTCTTTAGATAAACGAATTTGAGTTTTTGTAACAGCCCGAACTGACCATCCATATGTTTGAAATACTGGTTAAGATCGGGTAGGTTTAGCCAAAGTGCTATAGGCTCATCTTTGTAATATACAAACCATGAAATATGCTCGTCCATTACGGGCTTCATAGTTTTAAACATTTTTATCACTGTTTTTTCTTCGAGAGTCTTTCCTCCCCCATGGCCAGCCCATGCTTTATTATATACGTAGGTGAAATCTTTGGCAAATTGTGTTAGGTTGTCTTTCTTCATCATTACTGCTTTGTAATGTGGATCAGCAGCAATTATCTTATGTCTTTGGACAAATTTTTCATTCAATGGCCCCATTACCTTCATGCCAAAGCATATCTGGTTAAAGAAGACCTTGAAACCATAATTTTCAAAAAGATCAACATAATAGGGCGGGTTATAATTCATGCAATAAAGAGGGGAGTAATAACCTTCTTTTAGCAATCCCCACCATTTGTCCCGCTCACCAAAGTTTATAGGTCCGTCCATGGCTTTCATACCTCGATCTTCAAGCCATTTTTTACAGTAATCAAACATATAGGTGGCCTTATCCTGGTCATTAATACATTCGAAAAATCCTATACCACCTGTTGGTTGGCTTTGTTTATATTGCTTGTTTACAAAAGCGGCAATACGGCCAATATATTTACCATTGCCATCATCTAGAAGCCAGCGGGTACATTCCCCCCGTTTAAAAAACTTATTCTTCTCCGGATGGAATACTTCTTCTATGTCCTTATCTAAAGGGCGTATCCAGCTGCTGTCATTTTTATAAATATCAATTGCCACCTGGAGGAAAGCTTTTTTATCTGCTTCCGTCTTCACCTCATGCATGTGCATAATTAAATAAGAAATTTTCGCTAAGATAGCACGAAATTTCATCTGGAATATCAGGTATTGTATAGCAAAAATCCGGTTTCCAGTATTTTAATAATACTTTATGGTTGTTTAGTTTCCTTCTAATAGGGTAGATATATGATGATATCAGTTGCTATGTAAGTGTAAATTAATCTTAAATTCTGCTTCCCGATTTTTAATCTTAACTAAACATAGTAATTTTGGGCATAATTTTTGTACATTACGCAATAAAATTGCATAATACTATGATGAAATATTCATTAATAGCTTTGTTTTTTATAATGGGTTTTACAGCCCAGGCCCAAACTAAGGATAGCTTGTTTGCGTCACGCCGTGGGGCAAATTGGGGTATCAAGTATTTTATTAAACCGGGAGAAACCATGAGAATGCTGGCTTTCAGGTTTTATATTACAGAAGACCAATTGGCTGTAGCCAATGATTTTGATGATATTAAAAAATTAATGCCTTACTCATTGGTGAATATTCCCGTAAACAGGGAAAACTACTTTACCGTAAAGCCACCATTGGATATCCAAAACATACGTGAGCTTTACTATAAAGTCGGGCAACGTGATGATATAGGTGTGATAAGTACTTATGCCGGTATTACTAAAGGCACCTTAAGACAATGGAATAACCTGCATGGCAATACGCTTAATGAGGGCGAAGTACTATTTATTGGTTGGTTGAAAATGTTTGCTTTTGACACATCAAATCCTGAAAATGAAAAAGCTTATTTCATTCCAAGGAAGAAAGTGACCACTGATAGCGTAAAGGTGAAAGTGCTTGGCGGACTGGATACTGTGTTTAATCGTCAGACAGCTAATGGGGTAAATGTGCTCACCGAGAAAGGTACTGCTGTTTTCTTCGATAAGCCTGGTAAGAACAATGTTTATTATGCTTTTCACAATACTACTCCTCCCGGAGGCGTCATAAAGGTTTACAATCCTGGTACTGGTAAAACCATTTATGTAAAAGTATTGGCCAAAATACCAAACACCAAGCTGTATGCCAACAGCATAATAGGTATTAGCAATACAGCTAAGGAAGCTCTGGGTGTTACCGATACTAAGGCATGGTGCGAACTGACCTATGCTATTAACTAAGGTTTAGGTATCGCATGTTTGGGAATTGTCCTAATAGGGCATGATTGTTCATTTTTTTATTTTTCATGAAGGCGCTTATTATCCGTTTTTCTTCTATAGGTGATATAGTTTTGACTACTCCGGTAGTACGTTGCCTCAAACATCAACATCCCGATTGGGAGGTGCATTACCTTACCAAGGCATCATTTGGTACGTTGCTTACAAGCAATCCTTACATTGACAAAATACATACCCTGGGTAACGATTTAGACGTAGTTATTGAGGTGCTGAAAAAGGAGAAATATGATTATGTTGTTGACCTTCATCACAATCTACGTACATTAAGGGTTAAGAAAGCCCTTAATGTAAAAAGTTTTGCTTTCCCAAAGCTGAATATCCAGAAATGGTTCCTTACCAATCTGAAGATGAATTTTATGCCCGATAAAAGTATTGTGGAACGATACTTTGAGGCAGTAAGGCCACTTGGGGTGCATAATGATGGTAAGGGGCTTGATTACTTTTTGCCTGATAATAAGAAGCTGGGAAATAATGATATACCAATGAGCCAT
>CANGSR010000265.1 GCA_947456055.1 Chitinophagaceae bacterium | reverse complement strand
GGTAGATAGGGGGAAGATGGAAGAATACGAAGCCAAGGCACAGGCTGAGGCAGACCGCACTGGCGACAAATTTGCCATGGGTTCTTATTATGTACAGAAGAAAAAAATTACAGCCCTTTACGCTTGTATTAACAGTTAATACTTCGTAAAATTATTGTTCAATATTCCGGAAAACTAAGACCATCGCTGCAGTCACACCGGCGTACGACAAAAACAAATACAACATCAACCACGATACAAAATTCGGCCACATCAAGCTGATTGATATACCGTAGGTGGTTGCTGCGTGTAAAGAGTAGTGCCCCGGAAAAATTACCAGTTTTTCGGAGCGAGGGCTTAAAGCTTGATGCTTCAAGAATTTTAATGCTGTAAATGTTGCTTATTTCAGTTGGTGAAGGTTAATGTTAAGTGATGAAATATGTGTGGGATTGCGTTGAGGTCCTGAACAGTGTTGTACGAAAATTGTCTAACCTCCCTGACATAAAACATAAACCCGCTATAGTTGCAGGTTTATAGATCGAAATATAAGAATGGAATAATTTTCAGGATTTTTGAAAATGTTTGTAATCCAGCTGCGCTACTAACTTGTTCAAATCCTCAATAATAGGTTTCAAGAATAAACCAACAGGGACCACGAAAATTTAGATCTGAGAAACAGAGCGATTAGCTTTTGTGTTTCCGCTTTTTTCGTTTGCCGATTGTTGGTCTATTTTATTTGTGGATTTTGTATCTTTGATAAAAAGGTGTTTATGAGGCAGAGTACTTCTGTTTTATTGGGAGATTATTTTGATGATTTCATCTCACGTGAAGTATCATCAGGCAGATATGACTCACCTGATAAGGTAATTCGTACTGCTTTAAGGTTATTGGAAGCCGAGGAGTTCAAAAAGCAATTACTTAATGAGGCTCTTCACCAAGGCGAAAATTGTGGATTTGTAAAGGACTTTGATCCAAAGGCTCATTTAGAAGAACTAAATAAAGCTATATTGTGAATCCTTTGATTTACAAACCAAGATTAGTTTGAAATTCAATCTTTAATACGCATTTTATGGACTACAGAGATTATATAGAATCTAAATACGATATACTACTTGGGAAACCTGTTATTAAAGGTACAAGGATTTCTGTTGAGCTTATTTTAAAAAAAATGTCTGAGGGCGCAGCAGTTGAGGATATTTTATTGGCCTATCCACAACTTACGCCTTTATCCATTAGTGCCGTACTAGCTTATGCTTCAGATGTAGTTGCCAATGAATCTTTGATTACAGCGGCATGATATTAGCCGACGAAAATATTCATGGTTTTATAATTAAAGCACTTAGGGATGCTGGTTTTGTGGTTATTTCAGTAAGGGAATTAACTGCCGGTATTAAAGATGATGCGGTAATTCAAATGGCCTTGCAACATCAATATCTGCTGCTAACTGAAGACAAAGATTTTGGAGAATGGGTATTTGCGCACCATGTTAAAGATCTTAGTGTGTTGTTTCTGCGCTATTCTTTTTATGAATACAAAGAAATTGCTCAGGCAATTGTTCAATTTTTACAATCAAAAACAATAGAACGTCCCTATTTCGCCACAATTTCCACAAAAAAAATAAGAATTAGGAGTCTGTAATTCTTGTTGAAAAACTAACAATCTGCCATTTCCTCAATGCTAAAATATAAAACAATTGCCTTATAAAGCAAGGTATTTGTTTGTCATCATTACCTGGAAAGTCGAACTTTTAATATCTTTAACGAAACCCCAGATATGATTAAGCAAACTCTTTTACTATTAATCGGTGCGTCATTGATAGGGTGTGGTTTTGGCACTGGAAGAAAGGAAGGCTTTGATAAAAGAGTGTTCTCCCTTTCCAAGCAAACTCTTACCTCAGCCATTGATAGTCTTATTGATGAACACCAGGAGTATAAAATTCCTGAAAAATGGGTTGGATTATATAATTGGAAAGAAGAAAATGACTTTGAATATTCGCATATCTTTTACTTACAGGCTAAACCCGAAGAGATGTACTATGTTTCATTCGTGGGCAATCAAAAAGATTCTGTGCAGAATAGTAAAGCTGCAACAATTGTGATTAAGATGGTATGTGATGGTTCGGAATGGCAAAATGGGAAAAATATTAGCAGGTCTGAAAAAGCTCGAATTGAAAAGCGGTTTGACAAAGAAGTAATTGCGAAACTTGAACAATTAACTGGCACAAAGGCTGAAATGCAACGATAGTTGCATCGGTATTTTTACTTATTAGAAATTTTTGAAAGAAGGTGTATCTTATGAGCAAATTCTCAAAGAAGTTCGATATTTTGTTATTTGGGCCTACGAAAATTAAGAGCGGAGAAACAGACCGGAGAGCACTATTGTTTTTTCACATCCTTCAATCCAAAATGGTTCTCCCTTCTCCAAAAAAATCCCTCCCCTAATATTTGCATCACAAACAATTGTGATTAGTTTTGTAAAAGACAATTTTATCCTTAATAAATACTGCTAATAGTTTGTATTGGTAATTTGTCTGATTCCTTTATAACCTGAATTTATTCGTTGTTTTATGTGATGAGGGAAAGGGTGCTTTGTGGAACATACGGATAGTATTTTAAGCAGCATTTTCTTAACCAACATAAACAATAGAATCAATGAAGAAAGTAATCATCGCAGGAGCCTGCGCAATGGCATTGTTTGGCCTTGCCCAGTGCAACAATTCAAAAACAGACGATGGTGCCAAGGCGCCAAAAGGGGCAGTAAAACCTGTTCCATTTCCAACAGTGAATATCCCAGGGTTTAAATTTCCAGAGGATAGCAACACGATTAATACATGGCTAACCAATATGGATACTACAAGTATCACCAGGCACGGTTGGGGTATTTGGGCTGGTCTCACCACTAAATCAGGCTACCAAAGTAGTGGGGAAGATATGTATGTATTTGAAACCTGGGATTCCCCATCTGATTTGCAGGATTCACTGAGGCATATGAAGGCAGTGAATGATGACACTGCCAACCACCGTAAAACATTACACAGGCCAAACCAATTGGAACATGCTGCTAATAATGCCCTTAAAATTGCTTTGAGTAATGGCAACACAAAGGCTATTACCGTAAGTAAGGTTAAGATGCCACGTTGTGACTCACCCCAGAGTGCAATTGGTTCTTATGATAGCACTTTACTGGTTACTGTAGCCTACGATATCCCGGCTGCTAGTCATATCCTGAGCCAGACCCTGTATGATTCGACTACCTTAAAATCTATGTATGATAAGAAGATGACGGACATACCTGAATTTCCGAATTCATCAATTGCCATCAAACCCACCTACCAGATTATACCAGCTAGTAAGGTGGTAAATGGTGTCTTCCCATTCAGGGTATATTGTGGTCCTAATAATTGCGATTCGGGATATGCCCAAAACCAATGGCCAGGCCTGGTATATGTAAATACCACACTAGCATCAGATATTGCTACCGGAATAGATATGGGGAAAGATGGCGCTAATGCTTCAAATACTTATAGCCTCAACTCCTTTATTCATTATACCTTGAGTGCCAGGGATGCTGAAGGCATTAATAAGGCCAATATAAACAATCCGGGTGCCTTACAGGTAAGCAAGGGTGATATAGCCATAATGGTGGGTATGCACGTAACCACAAAGGAAATCAAACGCTGGACATGGCAAACCTATTGGTGGACTCCCGATGCCAATAATCCACCATCACCAAGTAGTGCGTTTATTGCCGGTCTGAGGCCAAAAGAAATCACAGGGGCACCTGCCCACTATGCTATGGCTATTGCCTATAGTTTTACATGGCCTAACCAACCTTATTCTGGTGGTAACTACAACGGTGTACCGCAAATTGCATTCAACCCATTCCTTGAGGCCGGTTTTGGCTGGAGCGGTACAAATGCCACTTTCTTTAAGGCTGGTATTGTGATACCTAAAAAGAATGATACAATATTTAATAGGGTAGGTTGCCAAACAGGTTGTATGAGTTGTCATGCCTTGGCTACATTCAACCCAAGCTTACCTCGTAACCATCAAAACAATAATTATATTCCTGATACCTATATTGATATGGTTACAGATTCCAATTTCAGGGATGCGATTAAGCTTGACTTCCTTTGGTCGATTCAAGCTAGTGTAATTAAAAAGTAAGATTCAGATTTTATTAAAGGGGGGATGTTCATAATTAGTGGACATCCTCTTTTTTTTTATAAGGAATTGATGATATCCCATATTCTTACTTATTTGTTGTAATTATCCTGAGTACGAAGAAATTGCTGTTGTTTATTAGTGATAATAACTATTTGGCTATGTGAATTGCAAAAAATGGGTTACCTTGAAGAAAATTATTTTATGAAAAAAGTACTTCTGGCGATATGCCTGTTACCTAATGTTCTATTTGCCCAGAAAATGGAACGTTATTGTGAATTATTAGCAACTGGTAGGATGTTAAGTACCAAAGTTACAATAGCTGTAGATTTTGGTGAAGAAAGAGCATTTTTTAAAGATACAAGGATGCGTGATGATGAAGGCAAATTGGTGAAATTCAATTCACTTATTGATGCATTGAATTATATGGGTAGTCAAAATTGGAAGTTGGTAAATGCCTTTCCTATTGCAACAGGTAATCAAAATGTATTGCATTTTTACTTTAAACAGGAGTATGATGCATCTGAATTGGCTGTTGACCCAAAAGCAGAACCTAAGAAGTGATTTCTAACTAATAAATGATTCAGTTCATATAAATTCCAATCGGTGTTCTATAATTGCACCGATTGGAATTTTATTTCCTGATCTATTTCTTCCAATAAAACACCATTTCAGGTAGGGCCATTATTCGGTCTTCCATTATGTTGTTGTATATTTTTATATGGTGGATTTCGGGTTTTGAAGTGCCCTCACGATGAACTAATAATTCACCTGTAGTGTCATTTAGTTTATATGTGGCATTATAAGGTTTGCCATCAGGTCCAATTGATTCCATTTTTCCATTTTCCTCATATTTGTTGTACACGTTTTTTACCCCTTCTGCATATTGGTGGCTCCTGCTAATTGCCTTTATACTGTCAACGCTGGTATATGCCGGATTTTTCCTCCTTAGTTGTTGCATTACCGATTGGTCAATCAGGCCGGGATTGGCAATATCTAGTATTGTTTGGCCCTTTAATTCTTGTTTATAAACATGCCACGTCCCAATAAGGTCTCTAAATTGTATGCTTTGGGCAAAAGTACTTTCGGCTGCCAGGAGTATGACTACCCAAAGGCAATGTTTTAAATAATTCATGTTTTAGAATTTTTGACAAATATATGCCCAAATCCCAATATAGGCATTTATAGAATTGCTAAACTACGGACTGGCTATTGAATTTATAATGCTGATAATTTCATCTCCTTAATCGCAGTGACTGTTGTATTTTCGTACTATTATTTAAGCAAAAGCATATTTTATTAAAAACGAAAGGGTAATAGGTCTTGACCTTATAAGGACTATAGCGATTTTAGCAGTGGTGATAGGCCATACATTGTGGTATTTGAGACCCTTTAACCAATTACCCATGATTGGTTCCTCCATAAATTCACTCATTGACAGCACTCACGACCTTGCCGAATATGGGGTGGAGTTATTTTTTGTTTTAAGTGGATTTTTAATTGGCGGCATTTTGATTCGCACTTTTATGAAGGAGGACTATTTTAGTAAATCAGCCTTATGGGGCTTTTGGTCACGAAGGTGGTTTCGTACATTGCCCAATTATTGGCTTTTGCTTACAGTTGCGATAATCCTTCAAAAAGTAATGAAAACCAATGAAATAAACAATTTCGTTTGGCACGATTATTTATTTCTTCAAAATCTTTGGTACCCATGTGTGGATAGCCTATTTACCGAAGGATGGAGTCTGGCTATTGAAGAGTGGTTTTACCTAACCCTGCCATTGGTAGTCTGTTTTTTAAGGTTGATTTTTCCATCCACACCACGGCAGCAATTTTTATTAAGAGTATTTGCAGGTTATGCATTGGTATTTATTTTAGTGAGGTTGATCAATGCATTCGCCCCCATAAATGGCCTCGACCCCGATGAAGGGATTCGTAAAGTAGTACTATTCAGGCTTGATGCTGTAATGTATGGTGTGCTATTTGCCTGGCTTAGCTATTTCCATCAACCACTTTTTCTGAAATATAGAAAACAGCTATTGTACCTTTCTCTTATCGGAACTAGTATTTTGTACTTTTTCACTACCAAGTATGTGCTGATATTTTATACTCATTTTCCCTTTTTTCCAAGATTTATGAGAGATGCATTTCTCTTTTTGGTTATGCCTTTAACCTTGTCACTTTGTTTGCCCTATGCTTCCAGCATCAATATTGTCAGGAATCGTCTCTTAGCAATAAGTATCAGGCATATAAGTAAAATATCCTATTCGCTCTATCTGGTTCATTTTACGTTGGTATTTATGCCTTTCTTCCATGAGCACAGGCAGCCAACTCCACTGACTGCTTTGGCTATGTATTTATTGTATTGGGCAATAGTTATAGGGTTATCGTCGTTTATTTATTATGTATTTGAGCACCCTATATTGAAATTAAGGGATAGAATATTCTCCAGGCACTAAAATAAGGTGGAGATTATTCAGGAAAGTTTAAATTTGGTGTAGCAAGGATTATTTATGGGTATAAGCTAATTTGTTTATTCTTCATTCTTGAATTAAGGACAACAAATGATTGGTTTTGACTATTATTTTTAACGTTTAACTTTTGACTTTGAAAAAACTACTTACCTCACTTATATTCTTTTTTTGTTTTTTAGGCCAGATGGCTATAGGGCAGTCGATCAATAGTTTGCCTATCATCCACCTTAAAACCGGCGACGTAAATTCCGTACCCAATGCGGCCTTGTGGATGGATAGCATTAGCCGCCTGAAATCCCAGACTGATCCTGTAGAGGTATTGTTGCATTTTAAAACGATGCCTGATGCAAAGATGAAGGAGCAACTTAGGAGACAGGGCGTTACACTATATGATTATATCCCTGATAATACCTATCTGGCCCATGTGTCACCAACTGTAAATAAGACCTCCTTTGCTACTCTACCTATAACCGGTGTTATAAATGTAATGCCTGCCATGAAGGCAGATGAATACCTATGGCAGCAAGTGAGGCAAAAGAAAGGTGGGGTAGAGGTGCTGGTTTCATTTTATCCTGGCATTGATGAGG
>CANGSR010000264.1 GCA_947456055.1 Chitinophagaceae bacterium | reverse complement strand
ATGGATACTGATAGACCCACCGTGCCAGGAAAATGAAACCTGTCACGGAAAGCACGGGCCTCATCATAAGTTATTGATTTACCTTCTGTAACACTTATATGCATACCACCCTTACTGCCCCGCCTCTTTTGCTTGATGACATCGCTGGTTATGGAAAAGGTATTAGACCCCATACTACTAAAGTTGGAAGTCACACCAGCCTTCATTACCTCAATGGCTGTCAATATCCCTACCAACACCATTATTCCCAGGCCTATTATGGCAATAGTGAGTACTGACCGTAACTTATTAGTACGGATGGCACGCCAGGCAAGGGTGATGTTGAATAGAAAGCTAAAAGTCAAAAGTTAAAACGATTAAAAGGTAAAAGTTAAAGGTTAAAAGTTAAAACGAAGAAAAGGTAAAAGTTAAAACAGGTAAGTGGGTAAATGTACTTTGATTAGCCATCCTTATTTCTTTTCAAAGCGGCTGATGGAAATTTCTTCGCCCATCATGCCGATTGCTTTGAGAAAATAGGTTCCTGTAGCTAAAGGAGCTATGTTAAACTGTATCACATTCTTGCCTTCGCTACAATATTGGTCGGTAAGCTTGTCTATTACCCTTCCCTGCATATCATAAATCATAAAACTAAAAACCTGCTCGCTGCCTACTGTAAACTGGAAGTTGACAAATTGCCATGCCGGATTCGGGAAAGTCTTTGATGGTTCTGCTACCGGAGTCGAAACCTGGGGTGCAGCTAATTGGTAAGGAGATACTATCCGGGCCATATAATTGCCATACATGCGCCCTTTGTGGCCGAATATACCTTCTGCCCATACTGCACCCAAGGTGGTCCAATCGGGGGTATTTCCACTGTAATCACCCCATCTTTGTTCCTTGCCGCTAAGCTGGCTGATGGTTGTATCTCCCTTACGGACAACCAACATATCTGAGAAATTACCGTTATCGCACAGTACAGCCCCAAACCCGGGGAAGGTATGTGGCCCTGAATAATTGAAACTTATAATTGCCTGGTTATTTCCTGAAAAATTACCACTATACGAAATATTAGGATAACCAAAATCAAGGGTATCAATACTGAATATGCTACCGGTAAAAGTTGGGGCAGTCCTGAAATTACTGATTACCCCATGAAATACCGCAGCATTACCATTTGCCGGATTTACTGACGTATTCACAAACTGAATTTCATTACCCTCTATAAATCCACCTAATACACGGGCATCATTTGTGGCTAGCGATATTGAGGTATCAGTTTGGCGGGCATTTGGAGGCGCACCATAAGAACCAGAGGTGGCCTTAACAGCTGTTACTGTTAATACCGAGTCGACACTACCAATAGTATCAGGGACTCTTACAATGAACACTGAATCACTATTTACGGCAAAATTGCGATTGGATAAGAAATACTGGTCAGGCCCCAATTGGCTATCACCTGGATTAAGTGGGTACAAACACCTAAGAGGTTTATTATCGTACATGATACTATCCCAAATCTGATAAGTAAGAGCGGTATCCCCATTATAGCCATCCTGTTTGCGTACCTGGTAAATAAGAGTTTGTTGGAAGCCCAATTGCCAACTGGTATTGTACTTTAGCTTATTGCCTGTAAAAAACAATTCATTTTTAGTTACAGCCAGGGCAGGATAATCAAACCATGTGGAGTCATTCTCATAATCACCCTTAAACTTATAGAAGTTCCAGGCTCCTGCAGGGTCATTGGTTTGCGAAAACCCTATAACCACCCAGTTATATTGATTGGTACCATTTAGTATTATAGTTATAAACCTATCTGCACCGGGGTCATAAACCACCTTAGGATCATACTTGAAATTACCGGTAAACGTGAGGGTATTATTGAGACCAACTGCAGAACTGAATGCCTGCAAGCTCTTTCTCTGTAAATAAGCACCTGTGGCAGCATCATGAACCACAATATTTGAGTTCATAACATTCACTGCCCTATTATTCCTGTTCACTGAACTACAATTGTCCGGCGGGATACCTGAAAAACTATCTGCCACGAAATTGGTACCCAATACCGGAGTCTGTATTGTGGAACTGGTTTTTCTACCCGTATTACTTACCTTATATGGATATCGTGCCCGTACCAACTTTTTCACTGCATTCAATTCCTCCTGACCTACAGCTGCATCAGGCTCAGGCATTTCTATACCCGAAACATTTACATTATACTTATCATCAACCTGGCTTAATACCACTTTCCCTGCTAGCGGAGTAGTGAATTTATGCGCCCTGGCATGCTGGGCACTGGCATTAAAACCTAAGCCAATAATTAATAGTGTGGAAAGAATTAGAAACCGCATGGTCAATATTTGTATAAAATTACATAATCTACACGAATTATTGACAAGGTAAAAGGCTACTCTAAAAGCAAAAGTTAAAAGTTAAAAGTTAAAACACTATTTTAAAGTAAAATGTAAAGGTTAAACCACTTTTTTTAGGCAAAAAGTAAAAGTTAAAGTTAAAACAATATCTATATAGTATAGGGTTGAAGTCAAATGAAAGCCCACTTAAAACTTCCTTAAAACAGAATATCTCATTGTGATAATTACCACAATGAGATATCAAAATACTTATCAAACTATTGATGCCCTGTCTTAATTAATTCTTGCAACCTTTTTTCAATATCAGTGCCATGTAGATTCTTTGCAATAATATTACCCCTTGGGTCAATGAGGAAATTGGTAGGGATAGAATTTACATTATATGCCTGTGCACCTG
Organism: Chitinophagaceae bacterium; assembly: GCA_947456055.1. Taxonomy (GTDB): domain Bacteria; phylum Bacteroidota; class Bacteroidia; order Chitinophagales; family Chitinophagaceae; genus Nemorincola. Next base: position 4,469 of record CANGSR010000264.1, on the reverse strand, counting down.
CACACGACCACCTCTTCAGGTCTGTTATTTGGGTCCAGGTCAATTTATCATCCTTTATTGCTTTCAGCCATTCTTCCTTCTTATCATCCAGAGAAACCCCTAAAATAGTGAAATTCTTATCCTTGAATTTCTCATATGCGGCTACAACATAAGGATTATCTTCCCTACAAGGGGGACACCATGAGGCCCAGAAATCGAGTAATACATATTTACCCCTGAATGAGGTTAAGGTAACAATTTTCCCATCAGCATCAGGCAAAGAGACTTCAGGTGCCTGTGCTCCTACCTCAGCATTTATGGAGCTATTTTCACCACCTTGTTTTTGTAATGCCGCAGCCTTCATGTTGTACTCAGCAAAATCCTTTGTCATTTTAGCCGAAGGGAATCGCTTACCAAGGCTTTGTGTAAAGGCACTGAGGAACAGGCCTTCCTTCCCAGGTTTAAGCATCATAGCTGCAAAAATCGCATTGGGTTCATAAGGAGTCGTATCGGCAAAATTCTCAACATAAGTAGTGAAGTGCTGGTTCATTACCTGAAAATCACGGGTAGCATTAGCCATAATACTATCATTGCCTCTTGCCTTTAGCGAATCGAACACAATAAACATAGTATTCATATCGCACCTGTATTCCCTTATAGCTCCTAAAAAGTTTTTAAGATTTTCTGTTGCAGGACTACCTGCTACTGTGTAAGCTTCAAGGGTATTCCAATTGCTCTTTATGTTCACATTACCCTTGTCTATAGAAAGTAAGATAAACCTATTTGTAGTGAAATGTAGCCTATAGATACCAGGTTCAGGCGCTATACCTGATAATTCGAAATGACCATCTTTGTTTGAATGAACTGAATCTACTACAGAAATTATGTCATTGAAATTCAACTGTTCCAAAATCACAGTTTGTTCTGGCAATCCGGCTATATTACCTATAATAGTAAATTTGTTGGTATTACTGCTACATGCTGCCAACCCGGATACTACAATAAGAAAAGAGAGTAAATGTTTTATCTTCATCCGGGCTATTTTACGTTATTATATTTTAATAACCCAAAATTAAACAATCAAACGTCAAGAAATGCCTAAAATTTGCGCTTGAAATGTTAAGGATATTATTGTGATGCTAGTATTTTGAGAATATATTCTATCGAATTCTTAGGCAGGTCGGCAAATAACCAAGTTTGCACACTCCATAAAAAGACAAAGGAATACAGGGTATAACTACACCATTTGCCTTGCTTTCAACTCCAGATACCTGTTAATTACATCTACTGTCAGGTTCTGTGGGGTGGTAAGTATTGACAGAATACCATGACGCCTCAATTCTTTTACTATCATCCTTTTCTCCAGATCAAACTGGTCTGCTATGGTCTTGATGTATATACCCTCAATATCATCAGGATTTGATTCATGGATATCTTTGAGTAAGGTATTCTGGAAGAAAATGACACATACTAAATGCCGTTGGGCTATTTTTCTCAAAAATGCCAATTGCCGCTCCATACTTGAGTAGGTCTCGAAGTTGGTAAACAATAGTATCAAGCTACGTTGGGTAATACCTCTGTGTATTGTACTCCAGACTGCTTCATAGTCGCTTTCCTTAAACTCTGTCTGCTGCTTATATAGGGTCTCTAAAATCCGGTGCATCTGGTCGTTCCTTCGGTCTGCAGCAACTATATCATTTACCTTATTAGAGAAAGTTATTAAACCTGCCTTATCCTGCTTGAGGAGGACCACATTAAGTAAGGCCAAGCAGGTATTAATTGAATGGTCTAAGAGAGTCATGCCATCAAAGGGCATCTTCATATTACGCCCCTTGTCCACCAAACAATAAATAAGTTGCTGTCGCGCATCGGTAAAAGTGTTGACCATTAAATTACTACTCCTCGCAGTAGCCTTCCAATTAATAGTTCTTACATCATCCCCCTGAACATAGTCCTTAATTTTTTCAAACTCCAGGCTATGCCCTAACCTTCTTATCTTTTTCACACCTGCTACCGAAAAATCACTTGCCGCCATCAGTTGGTATTTCCTTAACTGTTGGAACGCCGGATAAACTTTTACCGATGCTTTCATTGCAATTACAACACGTCGTTTTAATAATTGTAAAGGGCTGGAGGTATAACAGTAGAGGTTACCAAATTCAAATTCACCCCGTGCAACTGGTCTAAGGGTATAAGATGCAACTTTTTTTGACTTGTAATCAACTTCAATCGGTAAATCAAAATTCCTCACCTGAAACTGACGTGGTAATTCATCTATAAGTCTTGCATAAATCTTAAACGGAAAGTTATTATCCAAATTTATCGTCACAGTATTTGAATCACCAATACTGAATCTGGCAGGCATAATACGAGTTCCTTTCACACCTCCACGAACCAGGAACAATAAGATATAATCGACCAGGGTAAACAACAAAATACTAACCACAAAAGCTAATACCGGCTTAAACAGAATAGGAACAAAAAACGAAACAAACAATAAAATAATCGCCGCTACCAATAACAGGAACCACCTGGTATTGATGAATAAGGCACCGATATATTTATTAAAGAAGTTCAAAAAAAATTGAAATAATTATGAACCACCTGTTGAGGTGTAAGCATTAAACGAATATTGTAAAAGTATGGTTTTTAGGAAATACTAAAAGATATAAACAAAAAAAGAGTACCCAATTGGATACTCTAAATATATGTTTTAAGGTTCAAATCACCATTAAAGGGTATAATAACTTGAATTCAATTCAGAATTTGCTTTTTCAGCTATTTCAATTGGCTTGAAACTTGACAATGGTTCACCTGCCTCTTTGCCTACAGCACTTGTATGTTCAAAATGTGCAGATGGTTTCTTATCATTTGTAACAACAGTCCATCCGTCTTTTAGGGTATAGACCTCTTTCTTACCAAGGTTTATCATTGGCTCAATAGCTAATACCATACCAGTCTTCAACCTCTTTCCATCACCACGTTTGCCATAATTAGGTACTTGTGGATCTTCATGCAGGTTACGCCCCACACCATGACCAACTAACTCCCTTACTACACCATATCCATTTTCCTTGAAAGTATAGTTCTCAACAGCAAATGATATATCACCTACACGATTATTATCCTTAGCCTGGGCTACACCACGATATACAGACTCCTTAGTCACCTGTAGCAATTTGATCACTTCAGGTTTTACATTACCTATACCAAAGGTATATGCACTATCGCCATGGTAACCATTCTTATAAAACCCACAGTCTACTGAAATGATATCACCGTCCTTCAATTCGTAGCTGCTTGGAAAGCCATGAACCACAACTTCATTTACCGAAATACAAAGGGAAAAAGGGAAACCATTATAGCCTTTAAAAGAAGGCACCCCGCCATTATCACGGATAAAGGTTTCGGCCATCTTATCTATTGATAAAGTTGTGATACCGGGCTTTAATAATTTTGCCACCTCGGTTAAGGTGGCAGAAACCATTAATGCACTTTTACGAATTATTTCAATCTCTTCTTTACTGCGTATGTAAATCATTCTTTTTTGGAAATGTTATACAAAAGCCGAAACCGGAAACTATTAAGCGTTTACGCCTCTTGTAGTAGCTGCACCCGGAGTGGCAACTGTGCGACCAGTGATACGACCTGTTTTCATCAAACCATCGTAGTGATTCATTAATAAATAACTTTCAACCTGCTGAAGTGTATCCAATATTACACCAACACCAATCAGCATTGAAGTACCACCGAAGAATGATGCGAAACCACTTGTAACGTTCAACAGAGAAGCAATACCAGGAAGAATACCTGCTGCTGCAAGGAAACATGCACCTGGCAAAGTAATACGATCCATAATAGTAGCAATGTAGTCAGCAGTTGGTTCACCTGGTTTAACACCTGGGATAAAACTGTTATTACGCTTCAAGTTATCAGCCATTTCAGTTGGGTTGAAGATCAACGCAGTATAGAAATAAGTGAAAGCAATAACCAGAATAGCATAAACCAAATTATACAAAGCAGATTTGTTATCAGACAATGCATGGAAGAAACCCTGTGCTTTATCATTAGTGGCAAAACCAGTGAAAATGGTGGGTATGAACATCATTGCCTGGGCAAAGATAATAGGCATAACACCTGCAGAGTTAACTTTCAATGGAATGAAATCACGTGAACCGCTAACTTCTTTAGCTGCATTAGTGCTACCGATTATCCTACGAGCGTAGTTTAATGGAATCTTACGAACACCTTGTGTCAATAAGATAAGACCAATGATAACAGCTATGAAAATTGCCAACTCAATAAGGAATATCAATAAACCACCGCCACCATTAGCATTCTGGGAAGCGAACTCCTGATAAATTGCATTAGGGAAACGAGCAAGGATACCCACCATGATGATTAATGAAGTACCATTACCAATACCACGATCTGTAATCTTTTCACCTAACCACATTACGAATAATGTACCGGCTGTAAGGACAACAATT
>CANGSR010000263.1 GCA_947456055.1 Chitinophagaceae bacterium | reverse complement strand
CAATGATAACCGAACCATCACGCATATCTTCTATCATGGCCTTTGTAATCAAGATAGGGGCCTTCCTGCCAGGTATCTGTGCAGTAGATATAATGATGTCTGATTTCTTTGCATGCTCATGGATTTTCTCCCTCTGCTTGCGCTGGAAGTCTTCACTTTGCTCCACAGCATATCCGCCAGCTTTAGATGCGTCAGCCGCACCCTCTACTTCTACGAATTTTGCACCAAGGCTCATTACTTCCTCCTTCACTGCAGGACGGGTATCAAATACCTCTACCACAGCACCTAGCCTGCGGGCGGTAGCAATGGCCTGTAGACCAGCCACACCAGCACCCAATATCAAAACTTTAGCTGGTGGAATACTACCAGCTGCTGTCATGAACATAGGAAAGTAACGGCAGTATTGGTAAGCTGCAAGCAATACCGCCTTATAACCAGCAATATTGGCCTGAGAACTCAATACGTCCATACTTTGTGCCCTCGTAGTACGTGGAATGGTATCCAGACTGAACACGGTATAACCCTTCTTGGCCCATGTATTCATGAGGTCGGGGTTAAACAGTGGTTGGAATACACCCATAATTACAGCGCCTGGTTTCACCTCACCGACATTAGATGCCTGGATGGTTAAAACAAAATCGGCGGATGAACGGATTTCCGATGCGCTCTTAATGGCCGCACCAACATCTGAATAAGACTTATCGCTGAAAAATGCTGTAACACCTGCGCCACTTTCAACCCAAACTGTTACACTCATTTTTACCAGGGCGGCTACAACTTCAGGAACCAATGATACCCTGGTTTCCGGGGCCTGCTCTTTCAATACACCTATTATCATATAATATTTCTGGAACGTCTAACGAAGCCGAAAAATAGAACTTTCTTTCCGAACCCCAAAATGCAAAACAAAATAAATACTTCAAAAATCAATATTGTCAGCCCTATTTTAGTTCACAAAAGCTTTTTGAAATAAGAGCGGCCTAATAAAACGAATAATTTGATAATATTCTATTACTTCAAAATACCATCCAACCCCTAATCATAACCCCAAAAAAGAACTGACGATTATTGGCAAATGTAACCAGCATAATTTTTACCCCCTTTGACCAAACTCAACTACCCCACTGATTATTGTCATGTAATTGTCATGAAGCGTTTGGCCTATGTCTATTCAGGCAATAATATTTACAAGGGCAAATGCACTATTTGTTTTTTGCCCTTTATTCAACGTTATTTTAAACCCGAAGATTCTGTGTTAATTTCCATGTTTTTCTATCAAGATATTTTTGGTTTCAAGGCGGCTATAAGTCAGCCTGTATAGGGAGTAGTTCTAATGGGATATTCTCTATTTGTTGTGTGACCTTAATATCTTGTTTCCGTCTTGTTTCTTTTTGCAGATATTCAATATCAAATGCCTTCTTGGTTTTATAGATTGTGTATGTCATTTCCAGGAGCTTTCTTTGGACTGCCACAGTTCTTTTTATTTTTATACTGGTTTTACCCGTAATAGTGGTAAGTGTTGCTTTGTGTCGTTCTGTATGCCTTTTGTGGTGGAATCCAATTAGTCAGTTTTTTCTCAAGGCCAAATTGTGTGATAGCAGCCTATTGATTTTTTTCAGGCAAAGGAAACCGACCTTTGTGTCGTCTAAATGGCAGTAAAGACAATATTATGTACAGATTTAGCAGATTACTAATTGTGGTGGCATGTTTCCTGGCCACTACTACTAAGGCACAGACAATACCAAATGCAGGTTTCGAAACATGGTCGACCTTGGGGCCATTCCTTTATCCAGATGGTTGGGAACCAGGACCTGGGTTGCATCGCAGCACAACGGCACATAGTGGCACTTATGCACTGCAATGTGTGGTGGATACATTCACCAACCCAATGACTTCCACCTTAGATACCGTAGTGCCAAATGCCTATACCGGTGCACCAGTAATGGGACCACCACCTATGGGTAGTAGCTTTGGGGGATATGCGTTTACGTCCAGGCCTGATAGCCTTACTGGTTTCTATCAGTTTCAGACAATTGCAGGTGACTCATTCAGAATACAGGTTACCCTAAGCCATTGGGACTCCACAACCCATAGCCGGGTATCTTTGGCACAGGGAGTATTTACCTCCAATGCAAATATTTCATCTTATACCCGATTTAGCTTTCCTCTGCAATATACTGGTAGTGGCATGCCAGATACTTGCCTGATTCAGATTTTACCGGCAAATCCATTTGCTCCAAGGCATAAGGGTACTAGTTTATTGGTAGATGACCTTGCATTTACCAAAGCACAGACTGTTGTGGGCGATGTAGCAGATTACAACTACCTGTCGGTTTATCCCAATCCATTTAGTGATGAAATTTACGTGACTCTTCAGGGTAATCAGATCCTGGAGTCAATTACCATCAGTGATTTATCAGGACGTGTATTGGTGAGTGGAAAAATTGATGAAATGAATACACGGTTGCTGCCCCCAGCTACTTATTTGGTTGCTGTGAAAACTACTGATGGGGTTGTTAGGACTGCTAAGATAGTAAAGGAATAGTTTTCCGTTTGTAAAGATAAAAGGCTTGTCACACCCTTGGGTTTGGCAAGCCTTTTACTTTTTATTATTCTGTTTATATGCGTTCCTTATTCAGCCACTTTGGTGCTGGTGGGGCCTCGTAATTGTTCATCATTTCCAACAGATTTGTGATACTATCAGATATGAGGAGGGTATTGTTTACATATTCATTCAGGAATCCTTCCTGCACCATATTATCGCAAAGGGCTTTGAGGGCGTCGTAAAAACCATTCACGTTAAGCAAGCCAATAGGTTTTTTGTGTAGGCCAAGCTGGCTCCAGGTGAGCATTTCAAATAGTTCCTCCATGGTGCCCCAGCCACCGGGCAGGGCTATGATACCATCACTAAGCTCATGCATTTTCATTTTGCGCTCGTGCATGGTATCCACCACTATCATTTCGGTGATGCGGTCGTGTGCTATCTCCTTGGTTTTCAGGAAGTAAGGAATTACCCCGGTTACCTTGCCGTTTTGTTGCAAGCAGCCATCAGCTACGGCACCCATCAAGCCCACTTTGGCACCACCATAAACCACCGCAATATTATGTGCAGCCAAAGTTTCGCCCACCTGGAAAGCGGTTTCACGATAAACCTCGGTATAGCCTTCAGCAGAACCACAAAAAACAGTAATACACGTCATCTGGAAATTGTTATTTCATCAAATATAAGGTAATAAGCGGCCTGCATTATTGTATTTAAATTAAATATTCTGTAGGGAATAGGCAGGAAGGCTCATAAACGAAATAAGTCCCGCTAAAGCGGGACTTATTTCGTTTATTTTATTTGTCTTAAGCCGTTAAATTATTAAAACTCTGTCAAATAAAAAAATGTCAATCGAAACCTATTAAGGCCAAAACATCAGAAAAGCTGTTTTAACTTTTAACCTTTGCTTTTTACCTTAAAAGTGTTTTGACTTTTGACTTTACGTTAGTACTCGTCCTCATTAAAGAAGAAATCCTCCTGGGTCGGGTAGTCGGGCCAAATGTCTTCTACTCCTTCATATATTTCGCCTTCATCATCAAGCTCCTGTAGGTTCTCAACTACTTCAAGCGGGGCGCCAGAACGAATGGCATAATCAATAAGTTCGTCCTTTGTGGCTGGCCATGGGGCATCTTCCAGATGGGAAGCTAATTCAAGTGTCCAAAACATATTATAGAATTTAAATTTTACTCAATTTCACGCAAATGTAACTTAAAATTTAATTTTTATAAGTGAGAATCTCGTTTTTCGAGGTTTAATTTATAAAAATATGGTTAAAAAATAGTTAATACCTTGCTATCATTCGCCATCATCAAAAGATTTTAGTTCATTTCCTTCTATTTATGCATTTTTACATAAGCCACGGAAAGGTATTAAAGCCTTAAAACTAAGATACCTGGTGACCGAGGTAGTAAAAAGTGCCAAATTTGAAATTACATTATGCTGTCAATTAATAATTTAGTCAAAAAGTATGCCACTTTTACGGTGGTCAATAATGTTTCACTTTCTGTTGCTAAAAATGAAATTGTGTCCATCACAGGGCCATCTGGCGCAGGGAAAAGTACATTATTGCACATTGCAGGCGGACTAGATAAGCCCGACAGTGGCAGTGTATTGATTAATGGAACTGACATTTTGTTACTTCCCCCCAAAAAGCAGGCCCGATTCAGGAATAGTAACCTGGGTTTTGTATTTCAGTTTCATCATTTGCTGCCTGAATTCAGCGCCATAGAAAATGTATGTATGCCCCTGTGGATAAAAGGCCTGGGCAAAAACGAAGCCCGGCAGCTAGCTTCTGAAATGCTTAACGAGGTTGGCTTGGGAGGCCGCCTGGAAAATAAGCCATCAGAACTATCTGGTGGTGAACAGCAAAGAGTAGCCATAGCCCGTGCTCTGGTTACCCGGCCCAGTCTGGTAATGGCCGATGAACCTACGGGAAACCTCGATACTGCCAATGCCCATAGCCTGCACAACCTCTTCCTTCAACTAAGAGATAAATTCGGCCAAACCTTCATCATGATTACCCACAACGATGCACTTGCCAAAATGACCGACCGCACACTGGTGATGCAGGATGGCAAAATAGTGGATGAGAAGGTGAACTAATATTTAAGTGCTGGAATTGAAAACTTTTCAGGGATGGCAGGAAGTAGGTCAATATCTTTGTGAATCAGGGAGAAAGTATTATTCGCTTTCAATATTAGGTATAAGCTATGCAGTCATACGAGATATTTACATTTATTATTTGCCTGGCTGCACTATTCACCTATATCAACCATAGGTACCTAAAGTGGACACCCACCATAGGTATTATGGCTTTGTCATTGTTTACATCTTTGATAGTTCTGATTATAAATCACTTTTTCCCTGGTGGAACAAAACCGCTTACTGGTATTATTGCTTCAATAGATTTCCATAGCTTGTTGATGAAATGTATGCTTGGTTTTCTGTTGTTTGCAGGTTCTATACATATTGATGCGAGGATATTACGAATGGAGCGAATGCCTATTCTAATACTTTCTACAGTGGGTATACTTATATCCACCTTTCTGATAGGTAGTTTGCTTTATATTTTATTATACCTGTTCCACTTCAATATTGCTTACATCTATTGCCTGTTATTTGCTGCACTTATTTCACCCACCGACCCTATTGCAGTTTTGGCCATATTAAAGCAGGCTGGGATAGTGAAATCACTGGAAATGAAAATTGCCGGGGAGTCACTGTTTAATGATGGGGTGGCAGTGGTGGTATTTTTGACGATACTGGAAGTGGCCCAAAAAGGGATGGAACATCTGTCAGTTCCTGATGTTTCTCTGCTTTTTATCAGGGAGGCTGGGGGAGGGATGGCCTATGGAATTCTATTAGGTTATGCAGGGCATTATGCATTAAAGTCGGTTCATAAATATGAGGTGGAAATATTAATCACCCTGGCAATTGTGATGGGCGGTTACCAGTTGGCAGATGCAATGATGATATCGGGGCCACTGGCAATGGTGGTGGCCGGGATTATTATTGGAAGTAAAAGAAATGCAGAAGGAGGGCATGAAAATAATACAGATTATGTGTTCCAATTTTGGGGCTTGATTGATGAACTGCTCAATGCCCTGCTATTTATGTTGGTAGGATTTGAGATGCTGGTAATCAATTACAATTGGTCCATAATGTTGATTAGCCTCTTGTGCATTGGGCTGGCACTGGCAGCCCGGTGGGTTTCTGTGGCGATACCTGTGAGCCTGATGAGGCGTAAAATAAGATTTGAAAAACATGCTATTGCCATACTCACCTGGGGCGGACTACGAGGTGGTCTGTCTGTGGCATTAGCTTTGTCTTTGCCTGTAGAGATGCACCGGGAGCTATTTGTACCAATTACCTATATGATAGTGGTGTTTTCTATTCTGGTGCAAGGGCTTACTATTGGTAAATATTATAAGAGCCTGACGAAGAAATCGCATTGAAATGTTCCAATGCTTCTATAAATAATTTTCATTTTTAAAAACACAATCAGCACTAATTTTGCACCCATGAAGCAAAATATTTTGGAACTGACCTATACCCTCGAAACAATTGATATTGCAGTAAAGCGGTTTTGGGAAACCCTAAATAACCATACGGTTTTTGCTTTTAGTGGTGAGATGGGGGCAGGTAAAACTACTTTTATCCATCGCTTGTGCGACTTTCTGGCAGTAGAAGATACGGTGAGCAGCCCCACCTTTGCATTGGTAAATGAGTATCATTTCCTGGAAGTAAACAGGGACAGTATTATATACCATATGGACTGGTATCGCTTAAAGAGTGAAGAGGAGGCCATGGGGGCAGGCATGGAGGATTATCTGGTTCAGGCGGGTAAAAAACAGGTGCGGTGCTTTATAGAATGGCCTGAAAAAGCCATGGGAATAATGCCACTGGCCTATGTATTTATACAGATTGAGGCTATTGATATGTACCAACGGAATATGAGAGTGTACCTTGTGAATAAGGATTGATAATTCGCTAAAACCAATAAAATAACCCGCTATAATAAAATAATAGATAAATGAGTATTCCATACGCCATTTTTTCTATTCCTATCCCCGATATTTCAAATTTAATTCTTACATTGCAGTCTTGTTGAATAACCAATAAAATATTAGTATATGTATTTTCGCAGTACAAAATGCTTAACCCTTATTATATGCTCTCTGCTATCGGTATCCCTTTCAGCAAAGGAGGCCAAAATATCTGATTTTGCACAAGGCCTTAAGAAGCCAATGTGTTTCGTAGAGAATAAAGGTCAGGTCATGGATATGGACAATCATCCACGAAATGATATACAATATAAGTTATCTACCCCCGGAATGAGCCTGTTTTTGGGCAATGGCCAACTTCAATACCAGTTTAAAAGTATTGAGGGTAAGGATGCCAATGCACAATTATCTACCTATCGTATGGATGTTACCCTTGCAGGTGCCAATCCTAATGCTAAGGTGGTTGCTGCTGATGCGCAGGAATATTATGAAAACTATTTCCTTGCACAATTAGGTGGCGAAGGTATAACTGCCCATTCGTGGAACAAGGTTATCTATAAGGATGTGTATCCAAATATTGATTGGGTGCTTTATATAAAAGACAATAAGGTTGAATATGATTTCAATGTAAAACCAGGTGGAAAGGTAAGTGATATTAAAATAGTATAT
>CANGSR010000262.1 GCA_947456055.1 Chitinophagaceae bacterium | reverse complement strand
GGAAATGACTGGTGAACTTGGTGGTAATGATACCAGCCAAATGTTTGATGAAGGATTGGAGACGGCTATTAAAGCCTATCAAACGAGCCATGGGTACAGGGCTAGCGGGATAGTAGGTAAAGACCTAATCAAAGACCTGAACATTACGGCCTTGGCAAGGGTGCAACAATTGCTCATTAATATGCAAAGAATGCGGTGGATGCCTACCAGCAAGGAAGGGATTAGGATTATAGTGAATATTCCTGAGTTTGTAGTTTATGTAGATAGTGGCCAAAATACCTTGTTCCAGATGGATGTGGTAGTGGGTAGGGAAGGGCATAATACCACTATGTTTTCGGGTAATTTGAACCAGGTGGTTTTTAGCCCTTATTGGAATGTGCCTCCGAGTATAGTTAAGAAAGAAATTATACCCGGCATTAGGAGGGATAAGAATTATCTGAAGAAGCGGAATATGGAACTAGTAGGGAAGGGTGGTGGTTTCCCGGTAGTTCGGCAAAAACCGGGAAAGAGAAATGCCCTGGGTAAGGTGAAGTTTTTATTTCCCAACAGTTTCGTAATTTATATGCACGATACGCCAGACAAAGGGTTTTTTAATAGAAGCCAAAGAGACCTAAGCCATGGCTGCATAAGGCTAAGTGATGCAACAAAAATGGCCAATTTCCTATTAAGGAATAAGCCAGAGTGGACACAAGAAAAAATTGATGAGGCCATGAATAAGGGCAAGGAGCAATATGTATCGCTCAAGGTGCATGTGCCGGTAATCATCACTTACTACACTGCATGGGTAGATGATAAGGGGGGATTGCACTTTGCCGATGATATATACAGACATGATGCAAAAATGGCTACGAAAATGTTTGTGAATCCACAATAAGGAAAATTGATTTAAGCAATTAAAATAGATTTTATGAAAAACAATCAGACAGAAAAAACACAATCAGAACTGTTGAAAACTAATCTGGATAATGCCATAAAGGCCGAAACAGCAAAGAATATTGAGGACCACAGAAAAGCAGCGGCCCACCACATGCAGGCAGCCAAACACAGCCTGGAAGCGGCAAATTACCATGAAAGCGGAGACCATGAAAAGGCTGCCCAAAATACCTTACTTGCCTATGGCCATGCTGCGATAGCCGGTGGATTTCTTAGTGATGATGCCAAGCACCATGCCCAGGAATCGAAAGAAACAAACTACAGGTAAGTAGAATGGAAGAGCTGAAGAATTTGGAATTCCTTGCTGTAAATTCTAAAGAAATTATAGAAAAGCAGGTGGATAGCTACCGGCAACAGCACACCTATGCCGGTACTATTATAGGTGCCACGGCATTGTATATACCGTTTTTCTTAGGTGGGCTGGATGGTACTTCGCAGGTTATCCAGTTCATTTCTATTCTGCCTATTGCATGTTTTATCTATGCAATACTCTTAATGCTGAGTATTTTCAGGACAAGGCCGCTCGACCAGGCTTTCAATGTGATTAAATACGTCTCCTTATTGGAGAAATCTTATAAGGAGATTTTGCTTTTTGAGATAGAAGCTAATTCCCATTCTTATGTACTCAATAAAAGGGTTACTGAAAGAGATAGTAAGCGGTATTCTAATGGTGTGAACCTGATGATAGTAGCGCTTTTGTGTTCTATTGTACTGATTACCGCCAATAAGTTTATAAAAATTGAAAAGCAACCTACTAAGGTACAGGTGGTAAATGTGAAGAAAGCAGCGAATGGTGTTCGAAATGATAGTATTATTCCCATACAGGTGGCTCCGCAAACCAGCCCGGCAAAACACTAGTTGTAGCCATGTGTGAATGATGTAAACATTATCTTGTTTAGTATAATAGTGACCCATCCCAATCTATTGACCTTTGCGGTTTATAAAAATTCATTCATAATGCAAAGTGCATGGCTGACAATAAATGTAGAGGTATAGTTGAATGTTTTTTGTCAAACCTTCAAGCATTGAACAACCAATCAAAATAGAATCAAAATGAAAAAATTAGAAAATAAAACGGTATTTATTACAGGTGGTTTATCTGGTATAGGTAAAGCATGTGCCCTAGCTGCAGCCCAGCATGGTGCTAACATTGCAATAGCAGATAGGAAATCAGGTGACACTGATAAGGCAATGGAAGAAATAAAAAAGGAAAATCCTAAAGCAATTTTTATTGACTGTGATGTGTCTGTTTTTGCACAGGTACAGGCGGCTGTAGAAAAAACAGTCAGCACCTTTGGTGGGCTTGATGTGGCCTTGAATAATGCTGGCATAGGTGGTGAGCCTGCCAAAGTGGGCGATATGACCGAGCTCCAATGGCTCAACGTGATTAATGTAAATTTGAATGGGGTGTTCAATTGTATGAAACATGAGCTTACCCAGATGACAAAACAAAAGAAGGGAGTAATTGTAAATATGGCCTCTATTTTGGGTAGGGTGGGTTTTGCAACTTCAGCCCATTATGTTGCTGCAAAACATGGTGTAATAGGGCTTACCCAAACGGCAGGCCTTGAGTATGCAGCAGAGGGAATAAGGGTAAATGCTATATGCCCGGGTTTCATAGACACACCGTTACTTACTAAGGCTGGTTTTATTAGTCATCCTGAAATAAAACAGCACATTGTGGATATGCACCCAATGAAAAGGTTTGGTAAGGATAGCGAAATTGCCAATGGGTTTATTTTCCTGGCTTGTGATGATAGCTCATTTATGACCGGAACGGCGGTAGAAATTGATGGCGGATTTTTGGCCCAGTAGCTTCCTTTATAAAATAAGGAAAGTTGTCAGAAGGGGCAAAGCTTAAAAGTTGAATTGTAATAAAAAGGTAATCTACTATTTTTCAACCCTGCATTGCACTATATCCGAAATGATTTTGGTTAAAGCCAATTTTAATTTAGTTCTTTTCCCCGGCCAAAGGCCGAGGTTACTAGATAAGATGCAACGAGGATTGATAAATCAATTAGAAATCTACAAATAATAAAAGTTATGAAACTACAATCGGGAAATGCTAAAGTGATTATAACTCTGGCTATTGTTACGCTCACCACCATATTAGGTGGTTCATGTAGCGACAAGCAGCCTAAAATCAGCCAATCAACTGTTGACACTTTAAGGAACGAAATTGCTTTAATGGTGGCAGGTAACGATATGATTACCAAAAACCTGGCAACGTTTGATACGCTTGATTATACTGTTTTCAGTAACCAGGACTGGACAAGACTACACGAAAGCCACTCTAGTGATATAAAAGTAAACTGGCCCGATGGGCATTCCACAGTAGGAATTGCACGGCATATAGAAGACCTGAGGGCTATGTTTGTCTATGCGCCCAATACTAATATAAAGCAGCATCCTGTTCGTTTTGGGAGTGGAAATATGACCTGTGTGATAGGCGTAATGTCAGGGACTTTTACAGCACCTATGCCTGTAGGCATAGGGAAATTCATCCAGCCTACAGGCAGGTCTTTCTCCTTACCAATGTGTACGGTGGGTATATGGAAAGACGGGGTAATGATTGAAGAATATCTTTTTTGGGACAATCAATCCTACATGAATCAAATAGGATTGGGCAAATAATCTACTTATGTTTTACGAAAATTATTATTGGGGAATGAATCCTATATGGTGGTTCCTATGGTTTATGCTGTTGGTTTGGATATTTGCAACACCTTATGATATACCAGGGCAACGGAAAAGGAAAAATTCTCCCCTGCACATTCTACAGCAACGTTTTGCCTCCGGAGAAATTAATAATGAAGAATACCAGGAAAGGAAAAGGATACTTGAAAAAGAAATCCCTATCCAGGATAGGTTATAAATTAGGTGCTATTCACATACCTATTATTTACAGGATTGTTTCTTGCGAAAAGTAAACTTATTCGCACCTTAGAGTGGATGACATACAATCAATGTTTTTTAGAAATTGCCATGAAAATGACCACAAAACAAATAGTACTTGCCTCTAGACCTGTTGGTATGCCAACAGTGGATAATTTTAGGTTTGAAAATATCGAATTGCCCGATTTGCAAATAGGGGAAATCTTGCTGGAGGGGCTTTTTTACTCTGTTGACCCATATATGCGGGGCAGGATGAATGATGCTAAATCATATTCTCCACCTTTTCAATTGGAAAAACCGATAGAAGGGGCTGTGGTAGCCAAAGTGCTGGAAAGTAAATCTCCAGACTTCAAAAAAGGGGATACAATAACAGGATTTCTACCATGGCAGGAACAATGTATATCTAAAGGAAAAGGGTTGATGAAGATAGATACTTCCATCGCTCCTTTGAGTTATTATTTGGGAATATTGGGGATGACCGGTCTAACAGCTTACTTTGGACTAATAGATATATGCAAACCTAAAGCCAAGGAAACGGTAGTAGTATCGGGTGCTGCGGGTGCGGTGGGTATAGTGGTGGGGCAGATTGCTAAGCTGCAAGGTTGCCATGTAGTGGGGATTGCCGGCACTGATGAAAAGGTAGAACTATTGAAAGAAGTAGGCTTTGATGAGGCAATTAACTATAAAGAAACCCACGATTTGAAAAAGGCAATTGCTGATGCCTGCCCCAATGGCGTAGATGTGTATTTTGATAATGTAGGTGGCCCGATAACGGATGCCGTGGTTGCTAATATTAACTTCCATGCACGTATTGCCCTATGTGGCCAGATCTCGGTATATAATAGCACTCA
The DNA here is from genome assembly GCA_947456055.1 of Chitinophagaceae bacterium. Classification (GTDB taxonomy): domain Bacteria; phylum Bacteroidota; class Bacteroidia; order Chitinophagales; family Chitinophagaceae; genus Nemorincola. Next base: position 2,536 of record CANGSR010000262.1, on the reverse strand, counting down.
GGTGCCAACAGGACCAAGGATACAACCGATGTTACTAACAAGGAGCGTATTGATGCAAGGCTTTATAATAGGTAACTACCAAAGCCGTTTTCCTGAAGGATTACAACATTTAACAGAGTGGGTAAAAGAGAAAAAGTTGAAATACAATGAAACTATTGTTCAGGGTTTCGACCAGTTGCCAGCTGCATTTATTGACCTGTTTGAAGGTAGAAATCTGGGTAAGATGATTGTGGAGGCATAAGGGGATTACTTACTGGATCATATGGAATATTTTTTTCTAAAATCTAAATACCCAAATAAGCAAGAGCAATGCGATAGCTAAAATTGAGTACCAACCAATCTTGTTGCTAATATTAAATATTGATCTTACATCTTTTTTCCAAAGTAAAGCGGCTACCACTACATTTATCCCAATCTCGTACAGGAAGGTCGGCAATGATTTATTCCCTCTGTAGTCTAAAAAATAAAAAGTGATGGCGGGGATTATTGTAAATATTTTCGCAACGAAGAGGAGTATCCATCCCCAACGGTTATGCTTGTAAAATAAAATGAAAACAATTGGCAGGAATAAAATGTCAATAAATGAACCTATGAATACCCCTCTGAATGGGAGGTTAGGATTATTGAGCACCTTGCTAAAGATATGGATATCATTGTATAATAAGGGTAGATACTGCAAAATAGCTATTGTGAGAATTATAATTACCCATTTATCGGGCCTACTATAAATGTCCCTAATGCTAATTGACAAAGGTTTATTATTCTGTGCAATGTTCTCAGGAGTGCTTAAAGATTTTTCCGCAACATTAATATCCTCTTGCGTTATTCCCCTTGTTTTCAATAGTTCAGTAGCCGCAATAATTGCAGCTGGCTGATAGGCATCAGGTTGATGAACTATTTTGAGCAATTCTTCAGTTGGTAAGTTTTTGTACAGCTCGTGAAAATCAAAATCCATAAAAGTAAAGATATGGAAAGTGTTTATCCTAATTGCTTTTTGGCTTTATAAACTCCAAACTTGGTGTGAATACAAACAACCGGAATCCAATTATTTATTCCATTCCATTTGTAATTTACTATATGGGGGAAATCGCAGAATTTTTGGCAGGAATTTAATAGGTGAATACAGTTGTTATGTATTAATATTCTTTGTAGGTTCGCTTTATGTATTAAGAAAACTATCAGTGGGCAACAATTGTTGGTAATGTTAGTTGGAATTCATAAAATAGTATTCGTATGAGTATACTGGAACAAATAGATAATTATATAGCCAGCCAGCCAGAACCCAAACGCATGGATATGGAAACATTGCACTTGCGTATTTCGCAAGTATTTCCTGGATGTAAATTGTGGTTTGAAGATGGTAAAAATGAGGAAGGCAAAATTGTAAGCAACCCTAATATTGGATATGGATCCTATACAATAAAATATGCCAACGGAACAACCAGGGATTTCTTCCGAATAGGTATAAGCGCAAACAAAACAGGAATCTCTGTGTATATACTTGGTCTAAAGGATAATGAATATCTAGCCAAAACTTTTGGTAAGGACATTGGCAAGGCTAGCGTAACAGGTTATTGCATTAAGTTCAAAAAGCTTAATGATATAAACATTGATGTTTTGGAAGCGGCAATAAGGTATGGGTTTGAGGAACAGTATTGAAAATTGAGTTGATGAATCATTTTTCTAAAATTATTTGCCTTATCATTGGGCTACTGGGTTTCGCAATCGAGACGGTAGGGCAGGGGAGTAAGCAGCAGCAATTTATTGATTTCATTAAGCATTATGATCACCGCTGTGATACTATTGTTGCTATTGAAGATTCAATTTTTAATGAAAGGGGAGGAAAATTATTAATTGCGCAAGCAAACGGTATTTGGGTAACAGTATTTGTCCTTAATGATACTGAATCTTATGTTTTTCAGAAAGTCAATCGGAATTGGGCTTTAATTGATTCATTCAAATCGGAAAGCTTGGATCTAAGCGGAATGACCATTGTCGATTTAAATGGAGATGGTTTTGAGGATGTAAGGATTGCCTATCCTGTAATGCGAGGCAATAATATTTGTATCTCGTTGATTTATAATCCAGGTAAAAGGCAATTTCATCATAACGAGGAGTATGACCTTATAAATATAGGTTTTGATTCATCAAAAAGCTATGTTCGTTCATGTGCTTTAGGTGGTTTATTTGACAATTCAAAAAGAATTTACAAAGTAAAAGGCAACAATCTTATTCTGATTAAGTCAGTTGAAATGGAAATATATGCTGCTGGGAAATATGGAACTGTGAAAATTAAAACCCTTCAAAAGAATGGTGCCTATAAAACTAGGATTTTCAAAAAATCGGGTAATGGTACACATGAGTTATTTGAAAGACTATTATGGAGTGATGGTCTAGATTATTTTGATAAGGGTAGGATGTTTTATTAAAGTTCATAATTTGTAACAAAATTGGTTAGTAGGATTGCTTTAGAAAATATGAAAATTGAAATAGTGTGTAAGATTCAGTTCATTATCAAGACCAGGTTCGAAAGTAG
>CANGSR010000261.1 GCA_947456055.1 Chitinophagaceae bacterium | reverse complement strand
GGCTTTTAGCTATGATTTTGCCACTTGGGTCAATGAGGAAATTAGCTGGGATGGAATGTACACTATAGGTAGCAGCGGCCCCAGATTGCCAACCTTTCAGGTCGCTTACATGAGTCCATGGCAGGCCGTCTTTGGTAACTGCCTTCTGCCATGCATCTTTATTGTTATCAAGAGAAACACCCAGAATAGTAAAGTTTTTGTTTTTGAATTTATTGTAGGCTGCTACCACATTCGGGTTCTCGCCACGGCATGGCCCGCACCATGAGGCCCAGAAATCAAGCAAAACATACTTGCCTTTGAACGATGATAAAGTTACATTCTTGCCTTCCATGTTTTCAAGGCTTAATTCGGGTGCGGGATCACCGATTTCAGTAGGCTGGGGCATACTTGCTTTTACCCGCTTGAAATATTCATTATAAACCCTGGCTATTGCGAAGTTGCTGTATTTCTCTTTCATCTTTTTATCAAAAGATTCCATATAGGCAAATTCTTCAGCAGGATTAATCATCCTTGCTGATAATATACTATTGGGAAGGAATCTTATTGTATCAGAATAGGTTTTTAAGAAATTCCTGAAATCAATCTTGGCGATTTCTACTTTTTTCTCCATTTCAGCTGACAATACCTGGTTACCTGTGTTTTTGATGGAATCTGTTTGAGCCATCATTTTGCTTACACCCTGAATCCTACCTCTTATATAGTCAATATAGCGATGCAATTCTACCGATGGTGCAGCTCCTGTAATATTATAGCCGTCTTCCATTGGCCAAGCTGCTGTGATGTAGTTCTTACCTTCATCTAATGAAAGTAAAACGTTTCTTTCTAACTTGAAATGAACACGATAGATACCTGGTTCGGTTGTAGTACCCTTAAATTCAAAGTGCCCACCTATTACCTTTTGGGAATCTATAAAAGTAACAGAGTCATTTGGCCATAATAATTCAAGAGTAGCAGAATTATCTGGCATATTGGCAATGTCGCCACTTACCACAAACTCATGTTTTTCTCCTTTTTTCTTTTTACCACCTTCAGCAAACGAGGTTTTGGAAGTGAAAAGGCAGGTAAATCCTATAATTGCTAGGGCTGATATTGAAGTAATGTATTTCATATGCTTATGTTCTTTGTATGTTGGGGCTTATTTTTATAAGCAAGTGCAATATAAAAGAAAATTTCAGAAGGAATTCATAAACACGCAATCATGGCTGCTACAATAATGCGGTTTATTACTTTTATGTAGTAATTTTAATTTTATTTAACAATTCCGGATTTGCCTCAAATATGGAATTTGTGGGGATTGCCGTTTTAATTTAAGATTTCTTTTTGCCTATGAAAAAGCTACTGGTTTTACTCGTTTTTATGTCTATAGTGTTTGCTGGTTTTGCCATAATGGGTAGGAATGGTGGAGGGGGAAAATATAAGCGGGGAAATTACCACATGCATAAAATGGTGCAAGGCCTTGATTCTACAGATGTTTACTTTAGACAATGGAACCGGATTATCAGCTTTTTAGAACAGCAAAAACCGAAGTCGGCAGCAGAATTAATAGATAGTGTTTATGAGGTGGCAAAAAGGAAGAACGATAAATTAATCCAATTGAAGGCGGAATTGTATTATTTATTGGTAGTAAAAGATACGTCAGAAAGTGCCGATAGGGATTTAATAGCTTTAGCCGAAAAGCACATACAATCATCTACCTTTCCATATCAGGCAGTTTGGCAAAGTGTAGCAGCCCAGCTTTATTGGAATTACTATAACAACAACCGTTACCGGTTTTTAGAGCGGTCTCATCTTGCAGAAGATACCACCGCCGATGTAGACCAATGGGATGTAACACGTATAAATAATAAGATAGCCAGCCTTTACCAATCATCTATTTCCAGATTAACTGAGTTGAAGGATATTAATATACAGGCCTTTGGACCAATACTTACCGAGGCTGATGGCAGGGAATACCTGCGGCCTACTTTATTAGACTTATTGGCACATAGGGCAATAGAATATTATGAAGATGAGGATAGGGAATCTACCCAGGCAGGGCAGGAATTTTTGATGAATGATGAGGCAGTTTTTGCGGGTATGACAAAGTTTGTACATCATCAATTCACCTCTTCTGATACAGGGTCAATGCACTTCAAAGCATTGCAATTGTACCAGACACTTATAGATGCTCATCTAAATGATGATGGTGGGGATGCTTTATTGGATTTAAATTTGCATAGGTTGGAGTTTGCCAATAAATATGCAGTGGTAGCAAATAAAACCAAGCTATATAATAATGCCTTAAGCGAAATGGCCCAATCCTATCCTGATTACCCTTTTGGGGCAATGGCTGAGGTGGATTTGGTGCAAAACCTTGTCGGTTACCCTGATGGTTTGCCGGAGGATGATAATGATACTTTGGCTAAGGCGGCAAGGCCAGATTTGTCCTTACTAGCCAAAAGACTTGAAAAGGTAATCAAAAAATTTCTAGATGAAGATTGCAGTGCAAAGGCTAAAATGGTTTTGGAGGCAATAAACCATCAGAGCAATGATTTTAATTTGGAATCAGTTGTCCTTCCAGGCAAGCCTTCTAAAATCCTGATTAGATACCGCAACAGCCCTACTGTCTATATTAAGGTATATAAAATCAAGAGTCACCAATTTTTTGAATTCGAAGGTGAACGGCAAATACCTGATAGTCTTAATGATGGTTTTGAAGCTTTAAATTTTAAGGTAAGTCTGCCTTCTTCCAAAGACCATTATGCCCATACTACGGAAGTGAAAATTGATGCCCTGCCTCCGGGACAATATTACATGCTGGCAAGTGCAAGGCATGATTTTATTAAGACTAATAATTCCCTGCATGCCCAGTTTTTTCAGGTGTCTTCCTTGGCATATTTAAGTTGCAATGAGGATAATGTAATTAGCAAAGACTTTTTTGTCATTGACAGACAATCAGGTCGACCCATTTCAGGGGCGGATGTCTTTTGTTATTCACCCGATGCTCCAAAGAAAACAATGCATGGAAACACCAATAAAGACGGAGCTTTTTCAATAAAGAAATTTACTGAGGAATATGATTATTTCAATGTGATTATCTCTAAAGGCCGGGATAGCCTTTGTAAAGATGGTATGAGATATGAAGAGGGTTTAGCAAATAATAACTACAGTGTTACAAAAACTTATTTTTTTACCGATAGGGCAATTTATAGACCAGGTCAAACTGTTTATTACAAAGGGATTATTGCAAAGGTGGCAAGTGACCAAAGGAAGGCTGAAGTGGTGCCGAATATGGCAACTACCGTAAAGATTTCAGGGCGATCGGCAGGTGTTATAACTAAACAAAGCTTAAAAACTAATGATTTTGGCTCGTTTACCGGGACCTTCAAGATACCTGAAGGTATTGCATCAGGAGAAATTACCATCAGTAATGAGTCAGGCTATTCAGTAGTAAGGGTAGAGGAATATAAGCGGCCAAAATTCCAGGTTATATTTGATACCATCAAGAGTGGGGTTTTACTCAATGAGCTGGTGAGTGTTACAGGTAGTGTACAGGCCTTTGCAGGTAATATGCTCGATGGGGTTAATGTAAAATACACTGTTCAAAGGGAGGCTATTCCTTATTATGATTGGTTTGGGAGAGCAACATATGGGGAGGTACAGGTGATTTCTTCTGGAAAATGCATCACAGATGCCACTGGGAAGTTCAAAATTGAATTTCCGGCAATACCAGATGAATCTATAGATAAAAGTAAGTTGCCTGTTTTTACTTACCAAGTCGCTGTTGATATAACAGACATAAATGGGGAAACCCATAGTGCCCTGAAAGAAGTCAAAGTAGGTTACGCATCAGTGAAAATTACCGATAAGCTACCCGAATTGGCCAATCCTAAACAACTTATGGAATTAGATATCAAAACTGAAACCCTGGATGATGTCTACCAACCAGGTAATATCAGACTCATAATATCTAAACTGAAACAACCATCTGTTATATACAGGGATAGGCTGTGGGGGCAGCCAGACCAATATGTAATGGATGAGGCAAGTTTCAGGAAGGATTTCGGAAATGACCCCTTTAAGAATGAGAATAATAAAAGCAATTGGCCTGTAGAATCGGTCGTATACGACCGAACAGTTGAGAGTACCCCGGAAAAAATTAAAGTACCTGTAGCTACCTGGGCTAAAAATGGTTGGTATCTGGTGGAGATGAGTACTTATGATAAAAACCATACCCTGGTAACCAGCAGGAAGTTCGTAGAAGTTTGGGATAAGAATAATTCGGGAATACTATCAGATGCACTTGTGGTAATACCCCAACAAACCACCAGTCAACCCGGTGAGCAACCGGAAATAAATATTGTAAGTGCCTATGATAAGGCTGTAATTTGGAGTGCAAAAAAATCAGGAGTTGGCGCAACCAAAGTGAAGCATGAGGATATGAATGGGCAACCATTATTGTGGAAAAGAAAACTGGAGGAAAATGATAGGGGAGGCATAGCACTATCCTATTGTATGATGAAAGACAACCGTCTGTATACTAGAACTGCCAAGGTAGAAGTACCCTGGACGAATAAGCAACTTGACCTGGTATGGGAGACGCATAGAGATAAATTGCTACCCGGTGAACAAGAAACCTGGACACTCACTGTAAAAGGTAGTCAAAAGGATAAGGTTGCAGCCGAATTTATGGGTGCACTTTATGATGCCTCGTTAGATGAATTTGCAAAGAATGATTGGTATATGGGAGATTTGTACCCCAATGTTTCATCGGAAACAAATTGGAATGCTGATATTAATATGGAATATGCAAAATCAATAAGAGAATACCTATCCTATGGAGATTTAAAGCAGGATAAAGACTATCAAGGTTTGATATTATTAGACAGGCTTTCTGGGGGCGGTGGGCGATTTGGTTATAAAACCTATAGTTGGGGGAAAAAGAAAGCAGGTGCTTACAAAGTGGCATTGGATGAAGTAGGAGTTGCAGCACCAGCTGCTGCCCCTCCACCTCCTCCACCCGTTGCATCTCTAAGATTCACCCCACCTGTCATCAAAAAAGATGCTGAGGTTAAAGAGGAGGATGGCCTTGTTTCTCAAAAGCTCAATTATACAATATCAGCAAATGGTAGCTCAATTGTTCCCCAATCCCAAACACAAGAAACGGCCATCAGAAAGAACCTGAATGAAACCGCTTTCTTTTATCCGCAATTGAGAACGGATGCACAAGGCAATATTAAATTCCAGTTCACTATGCCCGAGGCATTGACCGAATGGAAGTTTATAGCCCTTGCCCATACTAAAGACATGGCCTATGGCAACCTGGAAGGAAAGGTGAAGACGCAAAAGGACTTAATGGTATTCCCCAATCTGCCCAGGTTTTTGAGGCAGGGCGATGATATGGTGATAAGTACTAAAATAAGCAACCTGAGTACTAAAAACGAAACGGGGACAGCTAATTTAGAGTTATTGGATGCCGCCACATTGAAGCCAATAACCTCGCAGTTTATGGCTCCTGCTAAAGACCTAACCTTTGCAGCCAAACCCGGCCAAAGTGCTACCGCATCATGGCATATACATATCCCCGATAGCTGGACTGAACCGGTGGTAGTGCGCATAAGTGCCAGGACGGGTGATTTTACTGATGGCGAAGAAAACACCCTGCCTGTTGTAAGTAATCGCACCCTGGTCACCGAAACCCAGCCACTATGGGTAAATGGCAGTAACTCAAAGTCGTTTACCATCGATAAATTACTAAAAAGCAATTCATCTAATACCCTTACTAATTATGGCCTGACTGTGGAATATACCTCCAATCCGGCATGGTATGCCATTTTAGCCCTGCCCTACCTTATGGAGTTCCCGCATGAGTGTGCAGAACAGACTTTTAACCGCTACTATGCCAATGCATTGGCAGCCCACATAGCCCATCTCTCACCTAATGTAGAGCGGATTTTTAACCAATGGCAAAAACAGGATACAGGAGCCCTATTATCTAATCTGGATAAAAACCAGGAATTGAAATCGGCCCTGCTACAGGAAACACCCTGGGTGATGGAGGCTAAAAACGAAAAGGAACAAAGGCATAGGATATCCAAATTGTTTGAAATCAATAAACTGGCCCAATCCCAATCATCAGCCATCCGTAAGCTGGCCGATCTGCAATTGCCATCGGGTGGGTTTGGCTGGTTTAAGGGTAGCCGTGAAGCTGATAGGTATATAACCCAATATATTCTTACTGGTATTGGTCACCTCGAACACTTGGGTGTTGGGAAGACCGATGCCTCCCTAAGTGCCATAAGAGCTAAAGCCCTGAATTTTATTGATAATGAGGTGCGTAAGGAATATGAGTATTTTAAAACCAACAAGATTGACCTTACCTTACAGAATATAAACAGGGAAGATATTCTCTACCTGTACATGCGTAGTTTACATACTGATATACCAATAGATGCTAAATGCAGGGAAGCCTACGATTATTACAAAAAGCAGGTCGCCACCTACCAGGCTAGCTTCAATAGCTATATGAGGGGGATGATTGCACTCACCTTATTTAGGGCTGGCGATAAGGCAAAGGCAAATGATATTATCGGTTCATTAAGGGAAGTAGCCCACCATAGTGAGGAAATGGGTATGTACTGGCACCAAAACAATAGTTACTGGTGGTATGATGCCCCTGTAGAGGAGCAAGCCCTGCTGATAGAGTGTTTCAGCGAAATCACTAAAGACCAGACCAGTTTAGATGCCATGAAACTATGGCTACTGAAGCAAAAGCAAACCCAAAGTTGGGCTACCACCAAGGCTACTGCCGATGCTTGCTTTGCCTTATTACTACAAGGTAGTAATTGTCTTAAAAATGAGCCGCAAGTAAAAATCCAGTTGGGCAATGAAACCATCAATAGTGCTACCCTAAATAAAGAAAAAGGTACAGGCTATTTTAAGGTGAAATATGAGGGTGCCAAAGTAGTGCCTGCCATGGGTAATATAAAAGTAGATGTAAAAGGCAATGACCATAGCACATCGTGGGGAGCGGCTTATTGGCAATATTTTGAGAACCTGGATAAGATAAGTAGTGCGGCCACGGGCATCAGTGTGCAGAAGGATTATTATATAGAGCAGTTTGCCAAATCAGGCAGGGTATTGAAACCCGTTAATGAGCAGAATCACCTGAAAATAGGGGATAAGGTAATAATAGTAATAAAGCTGTCTGCCGACCGAGATATGGACTATGTGCACCTCAAAGACATGCGTGCATCC
>CANGSR010000260.1 GCA_947456055.1 Chitinophagaceae bacterium | reverse complement strand
GCCATTAGAAGCATTGAAAATAATGTCCAACTTCTTTGTGAATATTGGCCTTATTTTCGATGGCAAACGCATATTGAGTAATCAGGTACCCTGGTATTATATACCTAAGTATATACTCTATACTGCACCTGTTATTGTTTTGGCTGGGGTAGGAATTAGCGTCATCACCATTCCTTCCATCATTAAGAAAAATAAAACCAATTTCATTTTTGCCTGCCTGATAATCTTTACAATCGTTTTCCCATTGGCCTATGCTATCTATAAGAAATCATCGTTGTATGATGGGTGGCGTCACTTCCTGTTTATTTACCCTCCATTGGTGGTTATAGCTTCTGTAGGGTTGAATGTTTTGATGGGTATGAAGCAAAAGGTTTTGGGCTATGCAGTTTTATTGGTGGTAGTGGTAGGATTATTACTTCCTGCAAAATTTGTAATGGCTAATCATCCGTTTGAATCATTGTACTTCAATGAGCTATCTGGCGGCATGAAAAATATTTATGGCAAATACGAGACCGATTACTATATGCTTGGGGTAAAACCTGCGATAGAATGGCTATATAAAAATGAGCATATAGAAGGCAATAAAAAAGTAGTGATAACCACCAATTGTATCTATCCATTGCAAGCCTACATTTACCAGGCTCATTATAAAACATTGCCTGCCAAGTATGATATAGTTTATGAGCGTTTTGCTGATTTCAGGCATGATAGCACTTATGAGTCTTTTAAAAAACTGTACCCTGATTTTGTAGATAATTACAATGTTGGGGCAGACTATGTTTCTTATGGCAACAGGTATGCAAAGGATTGGGATTATTGTATATTATTTTCTCGCTTTGTAGACCCCGCCCAGTTAACATCAGGTAATTGGCCTCCACCCGAAACCATTCATACAATAGATGTAGATGGAGTACCCGTAGCGGCAATCCTGAAAAGAAAGACAAGAAAGGATTTTGAAGGGCTACAATTGATGAAGGCTAAAAAATATGAGGAAGCTAAGGGCGCTTTTCTGGCTGCCTTAGTTGAATATCCAAATAATGACGTAGTTTGGGAGAAACTAGCAAGCATGTATAATACCGAAGGGAAGATTGACTCAATGATGTTTGCATGCTCAAAAGTATTAGCAAGAGATCCAGGGAATATTGGTATGTACGAAATGGCTGGTCAGGCATTAACAAAGGCAGGAAAGATTGATAGTGCAATTGCTTTTTACAAGAATCTGGCAAAGTATAATGAGAGTTATAGCCATTACTTTGTGGCCTATGGCTATGCAATGAAAGGCAACATAAATGGTGCTTATAATGAGCTTGATTTGTCAATAGAAGCAGATCCATCTAATACCAGTGCTTATAAATTGGCCATCACTATAGCCAAGCAAACAAGGAATAATGCCAAAATGGAGGAGTATGCCGAAAGGAAGAAAAAGGCATTTCCCGAAGAGGAATCTGACTAATTTCGAATTAAGTATATTTAGCCAATCAAATTACCCCGGTCTACATGGTCGGGGTTTTTTATTGGGAGTTTTTGTAGTGATTAAACGTTTAAAAGGAGGATCAATACACCCCGTTAGGAAAATATTTTTTCCTTCTATTTGTTGTGATACAATTGATTAAGATTTGCGATAAAAAATATTTAAAAATGGTACTAACATTTTTTGTCTTTACTACGCCTATATAAGTAATGGGGCTTTCCCATTATCGTAATGCCGGCCCCTGTAAATGGTTATCAATTAAGATTTTCCAATACAACCCTTTTAAAAGTTCTTATACCGGTCCCTATCTTTTACCTTCCCTATTTTAGTTTAGAAACAAAACCGCCAGTAGCGAGCTGGCGGTTTTGTGATTTTTAATATTACCTGCTATATTTTTAGTGATTTTGAGAAGTGGTAAATTGAAAAATTATTTAGTAATTTTGAAATAATGTAATCGTATGCCTCAGAAATTAGATGGTAAAATGCTGGCTGTTTATTCCCAATTAAATGATTTGCAAAAAAAAAGCAGGTTATTGAATATGCCAGTGAAATTTTGAATCAGGATAGTTTATCGTCTAAATGGGATAATAGAAGTTTTATTGAAGAAATGGACAACCGCTATGATTACTATAAATCAGGTGGTAAAATGGTTAGTTCAACTGAAATGGAGCAGGGAATTAGTGCGCATTTATTGATTAATCGTTAATCTTACTGTTCTTAAAGCAAAGCGTTATCTCCATAAAAACCTTTACTGGCTTGCCTTTTTGTTTGCCGCATTTCCATGTTTGCATTTCTTTCACTATCCGTATGGCTTCATCGTCGCATTTTCCACCAGGACTACGAATTATTTGAGGCGCTGGTTCCGAAGTGATATTGCCTTGTTCATTTACAACAAATTTCACGCTAACACATCCTTTAATCATTCCTCTTTGCACACCTTCAATTTTATCGATTTTGTCTGTCAAATATTTATCCAAATCATAATTGGGTACAGGCATTTGGTCAACAGTATTATATATCTTAGGTTTTGTTTTTTTAAGGCTTATGATTATGAATATTATTAGCATAAGTAAAACACTCACAATGTATGGAATTGATGATGTTGAATATTTCCCAGATAACCAGAAATAGATTACTGCTGAAAATCCGCAAATAGCTCCAAGCATGGATGGAGTCCATTTTAATCCTTCTAATAATCGTAGTCCTATAAGTGGATAATCAGTTTTGATCTTTTCTTTCTGTGAACCATTCGTATTTTCGTTCGACATTACATGCTGTGATGCAATTGCACCAGCCTTAATTGGGATTATGTCTTTTTCGTCCTTCCAACGCTTAAAGAGCCAGGAGAATAGAATATTTTCAATGTAATCCAATATAAGGCAAAGGAATTGAGCATATGCCAAAAAGTAAAAGAAATCCTTACCATAATACAACTGCAACTTATTCCCAACTGTCATGCATAATATAAATATTCCACCATAGACAGCAGGTACATATAGAAAGCTATCAATCAATAACTGCCATTTTACAGCTTTTAATGTAGTTGCCTTCTCATTCTGAGGTAACTTGTATATGCCACTAATTAAATACTTTATGTCGCTATATTTATTTGGAAACTCCATTTCCAGCATAGTGAATTTTCGCTTGACCGGGTATTGAGTGTAGAATTCTTTTTCCAATTTTTTCATTAAATATGCAGCGAGCAACATCAACCCAAAAGCAAAACAAAACAATGGCCAGGGATTCGAAAAATTCATTATCATTATTTATTTATTTTTATTTGTGTAATATTCCGATTGTTTTCTTTTATAATCTTCCCAATCAAAATTCAATAAGAATTGGGCTGCAGCTTCGGCTCCTCTTGCAAACAAATCCACTTGTTCCTGGTTGGTAAGGAAAAAGTTTAACCAGTTAAAATCAGGAACATGAATTTTGCCAATACCCTTTTGGGCCACCTTGTTTTTCTGCAAAAAATCCTTGTCGTAATAATATCGAATAGTATTAAACATTCTACCTAGATATCCACCTAAACTCCAAAATTCAGCATTGTTATTTGAATCTTGGGGGCTACTGTCATCTAAGTCAATCCCAAAAATTGGTAAAAATGGAATCTCAACGTCTTCCTCATAAAATAAATTAATTGGGAAATTAGATAGCATACCCCCATCTGCAAAACGAACAACTTCAGGAGGGCAATCAATATTGAATTCTTTTTTCCAATTAGCTCGAATCTCTTTATTATGTATTGGGATTTCCCGAATAAAATAGGATTCAAAGAAAATTGGAATAGACATTGATGCTCTTACAAAACCAGCAGGATGAATTTCACAAATTTTTTCTGGTGTCCTAAAAAGTTTATCCATTCGAGGAAATTCAAATTTATTTTGAGTTACCAACTCTGATGTTATAAATGCAACATCTCCGGTAATGATAGGCATCTTTTCTTTACGACCGTCCCTTAGGTGTAGGTTTAATTCCCTAATTCCTGATTGGGCTTTATCCCGAAGCTCTGACGAATTAGTCACTTTATTAGCATCCATTTGTGCCTTAATGAAATCATAGAAATAATCACCAGGATTAATACCAAAACCAGAATCCTTAAGACGATAAAAAAGTGAAATTATATATACCAATAGTGCAAAAAGGCTTAATAGATATATCCCTGTAAAAACGAAAATCGTACATGTTGCTACAGGAATAATCTTGAAGTGGTCGTCAAATTGAATATTGTATTTATTTTGCAACCCCAATCCCACAAACCCAAGTAATAAAAGCAAACACAAGCCACCTAATAAATAAAAAACTCCCTTTTTTAAACGACCAACATAGTCAGGATCTTTTACAAAACCTTGAATAAGTTTCCTCGCAACCCAATGACCGTCTACTAGTTTTGAAAGTTTTAGTTCTATTAGTGCTTTCAAAAGTATATTTGTTTTTGGTTCTTCTTTGGTTCCAGCACATACCATTAATGATGTGTTAATTGCGCCAGCACTTGTGCCTGCAAGTTTAAGGAAGCGTATACCAGCCTGCTCAAGTACATGCACATAACCAACTAGGGCTACACCTAAAACCCCACCCCCCTTCTGGACGAGATTTACATATTGAAATTCATGCCCTGTTTCCTTGTCGATTTTACCAAGTACGTCCGATACTATAATTGGTCCCCCTTCTTTAGTTTTATTCTTGGGTTTTACCAATTCGACAGCTGCTATTACTCTTGGATCTTCAATGAAATCAATAGGTTCGAGTTTCCTCTTTTTATTTAAATCCTTTATACCGTTTTTTTTATTTTCTGTTCTGGAATTATACTTCTCAGAATTATCAACTATTTCAGCCATTAGGTAATCTTTGAATTAAAAATACAATACTAGTATTAAAATACAATACTAAAAACGTGAAAAGTACGGTATTTTATTTTAAGTATTTTATTTGTAACTAAATCCTAAAAATATGTAGCTTATTATTTAGAGGATTCTAGCTTACATTAAATAAGAAGGAATTATTTTGAAAATGCATGCGGAATACAACTATGCAGAATTAATGCTTAGTCCTAATACTCTAAAGTGATTACTAAAATGTTGAAAAGTGAGTGGACTCCTAGTAAGATCTTGTAAATGAATTTCTTTTTAATGTCAACTAATTTGTAGAAGGAGAAATACGTACAGTGGTAATCATATCTATATTCCATCACAAGAGAAATCCCAAACTAAAATATAGAAGGTGATTTCTCTTGTATGAAAATATGGTTTTATGACTTAAAGAAGGCATATCCTTTATATCGCCCTCATCCTATTGTTTTTCGCATTATGCTCCACTTCAGCAAGTCCAAGCACTTCCAATACACCGGGTACATACATCCCAAATCTGCCCCTAAGTCCTTTTTTGAGGCCATACCATCCACCAACAGGGTTCGATTCCGACCGGCCCCAGGCTTCTACAGTACCTTCAGCTGCTGGTTTTTGTTCGTCAGCACTGCCTAGTGGCATCCAGTCACCATGTGCTTTGAGCATGGCGTGGAGGTCGTTGATACAACGGAGGTCATATCGCAATACAGTTGTACCTACCGTACATACCAATGCCGGTGGAGAAAGTGTTTCATCACGGTACATGGTATAATCAGATGTTCCGGGTGGTGTTTTGAGTTGCCATGGGCTTTCTTTGGTGCCATTACCAATTACAGTTACGTTCGACATTTTTGATGGTGTTTAAGGTGATAAATTTAGAAAAATTGCAACAAAAAACAAGTTTATTATTTGAAAAATTAATTGGTAAGTGGCTCTTTTTTAGTTCCTTTCTTCTTTCTTTCCAGCCACCAGCCCAGGAAACCGAATGTAATGGCCAGTATGAGGAAAAAAAGGCCCTTATTCATGGTGTCCCAGAAATACTCAAAGTAGCGGGTATAGAGGTTGATAATAAGGAATAATACGCCTAAATCCCGTGCGGCCTCATCTTTGAATTTTATACCCAGATAAAAACTTAATGCAGAACATAGGCCAAATACAATAGAGTAGACCAACACATTTACCTGCCTTACGGCTTGCCATCCTATTAGGGTATTAAAGTTGCCAAATATAGAAACTGCCCATAACCCTGTGAAAAACAATAATAATCCTGACAAATAGGTTAGCTTTTCGCTGTATTCCAGTTGTTTGATTTTACCTTGAAGGAAGGAAATGCCTAATATTACCAGGCCAAATACTGTGAACCTTACAGGGTAATTCATGCCCAAAAATAAATTGTCGTGCCCCTGCCACGAGCTAAATGACCCGAACCAGGCTAGGGAAGTAATAATAGCCCCTATCCATAAAGCCCTGGAGCGCAATATAGGCGCCAATACTAATAAGGCAGGCAATGCCAGGCTTAAGAAAGCGGTATAGGTCTTGTCGATATGTAACTCCTTGCACAGATATACAAGGGAGGTAAGTACTGATAATCCACCTAATACCATGTAGACTTCATAAGCTCCAGTGCTGATGTTTTTCCTTTTATAACCAGTATACCAAAACCATAAGATGGATAACAACATGGAAATCATAGATATCACCAGGTCATTCCAGGAGAAGTAGACTTTTATTTTTTCCAATAATTTTTCATTTAGGAATAAGGCTCCAAAGGCTAGCAGGATACAAAAGAGGGCTATGAAGAAAAAATACTGGGCAATCTGCCTTCGGTCGGTATCCCCATTGCTTACAGATTGTCTCAATTCCTGAGCCTTATCGGTTGATAACAGTCCTTTATCTTCCCAGTTCGAAATGGCTTGCTGAATTACTTTATAGTCGTGTTTGTCTACTTCCATTTTATTTCTAAAATTTCAATTAGGAGTGGGGTATTAAGTTATGAAGTTAGTGAAAATGCTAAAGAATTATATTTTTGGTACAATAAAGTTTGGTGAAAAATAATGTCCTTACCTGAACATAATAAGTTTGTTTCACTAATTTTATTGCAAAATCTTTTTCTAAATGAAGTTTCTTGGATTGCGCACCGTGGGTTACAAAGTGACAGACCTTGCAAAAGCAAAAGAGTGGTACACCAGAGTATTGGGTATTGAGCCTTATTTTGATGAGCCCTATTATGTAGGCTTCAATGTAGCAGGCTACGAAATAGGGTTGCAGCCCGAAGAACCCAGTCCTGCATCTAAATCAGATGGCTGTGTGGTTTACCTTGGGGTAGAAGATGTAAGGTCAACCTATGCTGGTTTACTGGACCTTGGTGCCACTTCCTTCGAAGAGCCAATGGATGTTGGTGGTGATATTGTTGTAGCTGCTGTAAAGGATCCATGGGGT
>CANGSR010000259.1 GCA_947456055.1 Chitinophagaceae bacterium | reverse complement strand
GTCCACTGGGGATAATATGTAATCTGGTCTGAATAATAAGAGCCGTATGATGGGAGACTATCAAGTACGGTTCCGTGAGAGGTTTAGGGTGAAACTCCCTCTACCTACTCGACAAAAGTTGTCAAATCTCAAACAGTTGCACAAAGGTTGGGGGGAAATTCGATATGATAATGGGTTTTGGGTAAAATGTGGAAAGATAAGGTGGGGTACGGGTAAAAGGCGAGTTACAACACAAAAAAAGGGTAACAGCCCCCACTGTTACCCTCTCAATTAAAAAATAATAATGATTTAGTGAGCTACCACAACATGCCCTGTACTGCGTGAGCCATTAGCTATAAACTCATAAAAATATACACCATTAGGTAAACTGCTGGTATTAAAGGTTACCTTGCCGTTGCTTGTGTTACCCAGGTTTTGGGTGGCAACGGTTTGGCCCAGTACATTGCTTAATGATGCTGATACACTGGTTGTAGCGGTTAAATAGAATTCAATATTAAAATCGGTATTTGCCGGGTTAGGATACATTTTTACCCCTGAAAGGGTAGGCGCATTGTTTGCCTCCAAAGAAGCGGAGCATACAGTTGTGCATCCTGTACAGCTAATGTGAAAAAGGATTCTTGGTATCTGTAATGCCGAAGGACCGCTGCTTGTAGTCCATGCCCACTCAGGGATATATTTGCCACCCCAGCCAGCATCACTGGCACCTTCCCTCTTGAAATGACCAACAGTATGGTCGGCAGGCCAGCCATATTCCATAAACTGAATAATGGTTGAGGTACCAACATTGCCATTAAATACTATCTGGGGCAGGAAAGCTCCATATTTGAATGAACCATCTACTAACTGCACGGTATCACTCGGTACAGAACCCGAAGCTGGAAAGGTTGCATCACCGCTCTTAAAAGATACTGCCGCACCAACTGCATTACCCGCCGGAACACTGAACACCGGACTTAAAGCAAAAGCTTTAGAAAAAAACATGGCAGTTGAGGTGTCTGTGGCATGTAAGTTGAAAGAATAGGTATGTTCGGAATTGGTTGTAGAGCCAGTGCCGTTTGCTGCAGTATTGTTCAGGCTATCGTGGAACAACTGCAGGTACCGTACGGTGTCATGGCAATAATTGGTTAACATCCCTGTGAAAAAGAATGTCTGGAGATCGGAAGTGCTAGACCCATTGCCATAAACCAATCCGAAACTTAACTGGTCAGTTACGGCTATTTTACCGGCATTTGCAAAGCTACGCCCGTAAATACCCACTGCTATTACAGAGTCGACCGTATAGGCATCGGTAGGCCTTATTGACAGGGTGCCGCAAGGAAAGATTGTATTGTTCCAAAATGCATCATAGGGAACAATAACCAGGCCTACAGATGTCCATTTGTTATTACCAAAAGTACCATCAGAAAAACCAAACTCGGCAGTGGTGTCATTCCACATGGTTATTAGGGTAGAAGCAGTACTGGGTACACCATGGCACCCACCTGATTGGTAGGCGTTATTCAGGAAAGTATCGGCATAGTCATACCATCGACCAAGGGTGGTAGTAGTTCTTGCCCCACTAAGGTTTCCTGTTTTTGAATCAGCAATTGATTGCCCTCCGTAAATGCCTGTTCTTGAAATCTGGTTGGCGTTGCTGTTAAGGATTGATGTTGTGGCCTCCTGGCCATTGGCTATACCCGACAGTGCGGCTATGCCCATTACTAGCACTAGCTTTTTCATTTTTTTTCAGTTTAGAGTGTTTTTTAAGATTTAAGCTTTATTCATACTAAAGTTATGGGAAACCGTTGGAATAAAAAAATAAATTATTGCTTGTGGTTAAAGGATTTTAATCTCCACCACAGCTTCCAACCCATGGAAACTACCATACATACTTGCCGCAAGATGGATGGCCTCTAATTTCCCTGCATCCAGCCTTCTAAAACAATTGATTTCCATCAAAACCCTGTCTTTCTTTAGTTCCCGTTTCCAGATTCCAGCAATTCTGCCATCTATGATTACCGCATTGCTGAAAATGATATTGCCCCTTGGTGATTTTAGGTCGCCGTCCAGGCCTTCCAGCATTAAGTCCCTGTCCTTATAACTTATCAGGTATTCATCGAAGTTGGGCACCAGAAAACAGGATGGTTCATCATTATGCATAGTACATACAATATCCTTAAACCAATACACCTTACCTTCTATAGTTTCTTTATTCAAACCATGTTTTGCCAATTCTATTGCCTTGGCTACGTCCTTAGCTGCAAGTCCACTCCACCACGCAAAATCGGGCACTGTTGCCGGGCCATGACTGTAAAAATAGAGTTGTGCAAGGCGACTAAGGCATTCATCCCTATCAGGTGTTGGCTGGTTTTTCACCCGCTCCTCCATTAGTGCATAAGTAAACTGTTTTCCTTTCATGGGCCCACTGCATACCAGGCCATCCAATTCAGCCTTTATCATTAGGTGTATCAGCCTTAGGTCGGTGGCTGTAATGCCATTTATGCCAAGTACCTCACCTATTTCGTTCCGGGTCAAGAAATTATTTTGAGCCAGGGCATTAGTGATTATCTGGTTGCTGCGGTTGAAGATTGCGTCATCAAGTTCCAACCTTCTATAATTGTATTTGCACAGGGCATCGACCCTGGGTGAGGTGAGTTGTAACAGCCACCTGATATTTTCAGGTGATACAAAATGCCATGTAGGCCGCATAAGGTGGGTACGCAATATTTCGCCTCGGTTATATGCCTCCTCTACGTCTGTATCCTTAAGGGCGGGATTGCGCAGGCCAATAGCCCATTTTGCAGCACCAAAATCCTGGGATTGTATAGCCCCCATCCAGCCACATAATTCAGCCGGGGAAAATTGATTATTGTTTGCCAATTGCTGGTTGAGCAACCTGCTCATTAGGATATTGGGTACTGGCATGGTAGGATTGAAATTGATTAGTAAAAAATCCTAAAAAGGTTTCGGCTATGTTTTAGACATCAATTAATTTGCACCAACAAAATTAACCCTCATTACTAATTCCATTTTATTATTTTTACTTTTGACTTCTTACTTCAGAACCAATGTCAAAGAAACCAGCCAAAAATCCAATACCCCAGGCAGGCCCTGTAAGGCAACCTGCTGCTGCATCAGCATCTAAATCATCAGGCAATAACGGCAACAAATCAAGTAGTGCCGCTAAGCCTCCATTTTCATTGATGCAATTGTACCTCATACTGGCAGGTATCTGCTTTGCGCTCTATGCCAATACCTTGTTCAATGGTTATGTATTGGATGACGTAATGGTGCTCAAGGACAATACCATGGTGCAGAAAGGGTTTGGCGGTATCACCGAATTGCTGGCTACCCCCCACATGAGGGGCTACCTCATTATCCCCAACGACCTTTACAGGCCACTGTCGCTGGTAATGTTTGCCATAGAATACCAGTTTTTTGGTGCTACACCTTTTGTAGGCCATTTGTTCAATATCATCACTTTTGCGGGTTGTGTCATCATGCTCTTTCAATTCCTGGATAAGTTTTTTAATGGTAATAAAACAGCCCTGGCATTTGTTGCAGCCCTGATATTTGCCGTTCACCCAATACATACCGAGGTGGTGGCCAATATCAAGAGCCGTGACGAGTTGATGTGCTTTTTCTTTGGTTTCTTATCCCTCAATATTTTCTACAATTATATCCGTGATGGCAAGATGATGCAACTGGTACTGGGTGTGTTCATCTTCTTCCTGGCACTCATTTCTAAGGAAACTGTAATTGCTTTTGCAGGTATTATTCCACTTTTATTCTTCTTCTACAAAACCGACAACAGATCAAGGTCGGCACAGATTACAGGGGGAGTTATACTGGCTATTGCGATATTTATGGGTATCAGATCTTATGTCCTTAACCTTTATAATGCCAACCAGCCTGCCCCTGTGGAGTTTATAGATAATGCGTTGGCAGGTTCGGCCCGCTACACGGTTTCATTTGTCCAGAAATTCACTACCGAGTGGGTGATTATGGGCAAGTACCTGAGGTTGATGTTCATACCTTATCCGCTGTTGTGTAACTATTCGTTCAATGCCATTCCTTTTGCCGATATGGCTGACTACCGTTTCTGGTTGTCGTTTTTGGCCAATATTTACCTGGTATATGTGGCAGTTACCCGTTTCTTAAAAGACAGTAAAGACCCATGGGCTTTTGCAATTATTTTCTACTTCGCCACTTTATTCCTGTTCTCCAACTTCCCATTCCTGATGGGTGCTGCCCTGGCTGAGCGTTTTGCTTTCTTCTGCTCAATGGGTGTATGCCTTGCAGGTGCACTGGCAATAGAAAAGTTTGTGGTAAAAGGTGAATTGAGTGATATTGCAATGGTAAAATCATCTAAGGTATTGATGGTTTTAGCCCCGCTTTGCCTCATATTCGGAGGAATGACTTTTGCCCGTAACAGTGATTGGAAAGACAATTATACCCTTTATAAGGTTGATGTAGAAAAATCGCCTGATGATTGCCGCCTGCACCACTATGTGGCTACATCTATTACTGAGGAGATGTACCCCAAAGAAAAGGATACACTGGCCAAAAAGCAAATGGATAATGAGAGTATCAACGAGCTAAAAAAATCACTGGTTATATATCCTGATTATGCCGAGGCATATATAGAACTGGGCCGTATCTACGACCGCAGCCACCGTTGGGATTCTGCAGAGTATTACGATAAGGTGGCTGTGACTATCAATCCAGGAAACTTTACTGCCAATAACAATATGGGTAATGTGTACCTGAGTACTGGTAAGTACCCACAGGCAATAGTGTTCTTCAAAAAAGCAATAGAGTTGAATCCTAATTTCAAGTATGCTTATTACAACCTTGGTCTGAGCTATAAGCAATTGAATATGAGTGACTCATCTATCTATTTCTTCAAAATGATGCTCACTTTTGAGCCAGGATATGTAAATGCTATACAGGAAATAGGTATGGGCTTCTTCCAGAAAGCGGCATATGACTCAGCCGAAAAATACTTTAGGATAGTGATGCAGGCAATGCCACAGGATGCCAATGCAGTAAATAATGTAGGCTCGGTATACCTCAATATGAAGAAGTACCCACAGGCAATAGAGCAGTTTAAAAAGGCAATAACATTGAATGCAGGATATATGAGTTCTTACAGCAATCTGGGTAGGGCTTACTATTTTTCAGGTCAATATAATGAAGCACTGGCTACCTTCCTTAAAGAAGTGCAGCTAGACCCAAAAACCGCCCGTGACATCCCCTTCATAGCGCTTACCTACCAGAAATTGGGTAATATGCCAATGGCCCTGCAATATGAGGCCGCCGCTAAACGCCTGTATTCAGATTTTAAATTGGAGAAGTAAAAATTGGTAAAATGCTTCAAAAGAGCAGTAGGCGTGCAAATGTACATTGCCAATAATGATATTGTGAAATCATAATTGATTGAAAATCAATTAAATAAGACTTGCGGGAACTCCCCTCCTGTTTTGAGCCTATCCGCCGTGGTGGAGAGGGGACGTTTTGTCGAAGACAAAACTGGGGTGGTTGCGGCGAGTTTGGCCGGAAATGCTGTTATGAGTAATGTCCATATCTTGTTGGCTTTTATTATTGCAGAAATTCTTATACGTTATAAAGGAGGTGCGTTTGTTAGCCTGATATTTATATATTAATGTACATTTGCATAAAAGATGCCTAATGAGGATACTGTTTTTCATATTTATTCTATGTCCTAGTGTATTATTAGCCCAGAAATCTCAATTTATTGGATATTATAATACGGTAGATAACGAGGATTCCAAAACTCATGTTTATTTAAGCATTGATTCATTCAAAATAATCACTTTGAAATTGTTGCAGAATAACAACAATATGTCAGTTGATATCAAAACTGGAATTTGGAAGCTACATGGTAAAGGAGCGTTTGGCAAAAAAAATGCCACTTTCATCTTTAATGACAGTGTTGTAAAAGAAATCAGCATATATCAAACTACAGCAACATTTGATGATGGGTCTTCAATTGACGATTTCACCCACTTAAAAATCGATAGTACTTATTTGGTGTCAGATATATTTACGAATACTAGATTCAGGGCATATTTGAAAAATAAAATGACTAATTTTTAATAAATACGGATGTCGAAGTTCATTTCAATAATATTTATATTTTTATTTTGTTCGGCTATGTTGTTTGCCCAGGCACCTGAAAGGTCGTTGCGTATAGGCGATTACCTCTATGGTAATGCCAAAGGTGATACTATTAGTGGACGTATGTTTATTACTTTAGACTCTTTTTATATTGTTTATCAGGTGGTGCGAGATAGCTTCTTAAGTGCACCAGTACTAAAAGGTACATGGGATGTAAATAATAATATGAAAGATGTGACGTTGAAATTTGATAATGGGAATATAGCCAAAGGTATTTTTTTACTTGTTGAATCTAGGGAAGATTACCTTATTCAATTACAAATAGGAAAATATATTTGGACAAGAAATTGGCCCAGATAATTAGTATTGTAAATCCATATTAACATTATCCGGCATTTGTAAAACTCAAAAGTTCTAAAGCCATGAAGCCAAATAAAACAGTATTCGTACTTGCGATTCTGGGTTTAGCATTAACTCTGTATTTTGTTAATAGCCATCATTCTAAAGACATAAATTGTCAGGCAACGATTGAAACAACCAAAGCTATTTTTTTAAAACAGCTTAATCAACCAGGTATTTCTTTAGATAGTACTTATGTTATTAAGGATACCCTGCGTTTTTATTCTAAGGGCAGCTATCTGGGTATGTCTGTGATTGTGAAGGAGTAGGAAGGTGAGGATTATTAAGATAACCTATTCGGCAGGAATACTTGGTGGGTTGACCCGATAAATCGGGTTACATTATATTCCGTTTGTTTTTCTACAAAGCTTTCACCCCGATAGGGTGTGCTGTGTTTTGTAATATAATTGCCTTTGAATGTAGTGGTAATAGCCCCATCCCATGCTACTTATAGAAGGGGTTGTTTCGTCCATTTATCATTTAATGCTTCAATTGGCAAGCGAGATTGTATATTACTTGATGAAGCGTGACTGCTATGATTAGTTTAATATTGAAGATGAAAAAATAAATACGTTTATGCGCTTTAAAACGAGTGTAATTATCCAATTGCTATGCATGTCTATTTCTATTAGCCATGGGTTGGATACATTGAAACAGAAAAAAGTACTTTTTGTTGGCAATAGTCTTACCTATTTCAATGATATGCCTCAGACAGTACAAAAAATGTGTGATGAGCAAAAATTGAACCTGAAAATTGACC
>CANGSR010000258.1 GCA_947456055.1 Chitinophagaceae bacterium | reverse complement strand
TATCTCAATGAATATTGCTACCGGTTTAATAGAAGGCATATGAAGGAAGCAATTTTTGACAGGTTGCTTGTAGCTGCTGTTTCATATACAAGCTATGGGTACGAAAAGGGATAATCATTAAATAAATTCTTTAGATGGTATGCCAGACATTCAGGAAGGACAAAATCAGGGATTGAAAAGGAAAGATATAATACCCTACTTAATAATACCTCATGGAAGGAAGCCTACAATGAATTCCTATTTACAGTAAATCAGGATACATTGAATTCAAATGGCACCTACAAAATGATATTTCCTAAAAACAGAAAAGAGTTATTGGCTAGGTTACAAGACTCCAATTCTAGAAATAATACATGCTTGGGTCTTATTTCTTTTGAGGGTGGACATATATTATTTGATAGTGTCGTATTTAAGGAGGAAGGATTTATGCATGATACCTTAAGTGATTTGGCAAAAAATGAAGTCAGGCACAATATTGCATTTTTAAAGTCAAAAGATTGTCCGAACCGTACCTTCTTTATTACACCAATTCATATTGATTGGAACACATTTGGAGGCCATGCGAAAGCAATTGATAAGCTTCAGGAACGTAGAAAACTTGCTATAATTAGTAAAAGTAAGTGGCTACGAGAAAAACTATTTACGAAATGGGGGTCTGGTATTCCACCAAGATTAAACTACGGCAGTAGTAGCTCTTTTCCTATTTCAAATTGTTTTGATGGCTTTGATACTTGTTGTAACTGCAATAATAATGCAATCAGAATCGATAATTCCTGTTTCCCAAAATCAAATTTCCCTTATAAAGTAAGTAATGAAAGTTTTGGACGTGAAGTTATCTGTAGTCTATTAGATACTAACTGCGATTGGCGTACACCAATTTACATTGATATAAAACACATGGATGTTCGGTCAAGACTTGATTATTATTTAATTCATGATTCCATGGAAATCGTTTTGAACAAAAAAATTCCAATAATTTGTTCACATAGTGCAGTAAGTGGTAAAAAATTGAAAACTGCATACTTTACTAGCGTTTCGCCAATAGTTGATTGGTATGAAGAAGTAGACAATCCAGTAAACTATTACCAAAATGAAATTTTGGGTGAACATAATTGTGGTTTAATTAAAGATTACAAGAATAATGCACAAGCTCAAAAATGGATTACAAGGGATTCTGTGATGAAAAAATGGTTTTCCGATCCTTGTATGAATTATTCAAAGATTGATTCTGCCGATCTAAAATTAACAAATGATTCAATAAATATCAATACTGTTGGATGGTTCTACCCTTGGAGTATTAACTTATTCGATGAAGAAATAGAAAAAATATACAATTCTGACGGAATGATTGGAGTTATGGTTGAGGAAAGAACCTTGGGATGGTATTTACCTAAATATAAGGATAGAAATTACAAAAATTGGCTAAAAGAAAAACTTTTTGAAAGTGGTTATCTTAAAAAAGACAATACGCAAACTAAATTAAATGCACAATTAGACTCCTTTAGAGTTGCAGAATGTTTTTTAAGAAATGTATTTTATATTGTTGAACATTCGGGACGAAAAGATAGTACTGCATGGGACCACATAGGATTTGGGTCCGATTTTGATGGTTTCATTAATCCATTGGATATCTGTGAGACATCAGCCCAAGTACCTGGATTTAAAAATTACCTTATTAAAATCATACCTTATTTCCTTGATATACACAAAGAATACAATTTTGATGGTCAGTTTAATAAACAGGACGCAACCTATTATGGTATTACATTTGAGAAAGCTATGAATAAATTATTTTATGAAAATAGCATCAAGCTGATTAAAAAGTATTTTTAAATATTTTTTTTCAATATCCTACCACCACGCCCCTATCACATAATTCACCCCCACCCTCAGCAACCCGAAATTAACAGGGATTTGGTGGGAGCGTTGGGCGAATTCGATGGAGGTTTGGGAGGCATATGATTGGAGACTTGTTGTGAGGGTATTGGAGTATTGGGCGAACCAGCAAATTTTATTGCCTATGAAGAGATTGGTTTTTAGGCCATAACTTACGGATATGGGCGTGGCTATGTAGTGGAGGCTTTGGCCATAAACCATTGATGGCATTATGGTCATCCTGCCTCCGGCTATAGGGCCTGCGGTAAAGGTTACCTTGCGGCTACCTGCCACTACTACTTGCAGGCCTACTGTAAACTCATCATCAAAGCCCAGGTTGATTCCTTTTAATTTGGATACTGGCAAGGTAAATGCATTGGAAAACCAATCTTTATTGGGATTGAACCTAAAATCCAGGCAATTATTGAGTTCTAATATCAGGTATTTATCAATAAGGCACAACCCATAATTTCCATTGATGCTAAAACCCTCATTGAAGGGCATGTCTTTTCCGGCATTGTTGGTAATAATGCCTGCACCAAGGCCTACATATATATCCTTTAGGTTGATATTCCTTTTTATGTGTGGCTTGTAAAACGGCGAATTGGGGTCGCTACTGGAGGAGTCATCGGCAGGGGTAACTGGTTCAGTAGGTTTTGCCAAGCTGGGATTGATGGGGATTTTGGTTTTGCCGGGTTCTACTTTAGGCTCAGGGCTACCTGGATCCCTGTTCACTTTATCTAGCAGGGTTCCACTTTTTGCCACAACTTTTTCATTACCAGTTTTGGCATACAGGTTATTGAATGCCGATATAATTACTGTGAATACTAAACAACCAATTATCCTTTTCATAGACGTTCATTGTATCTGGCCGCTGGTCAAAAAATCAGGAACCGATATTTACAAATTATTGCGGGTTTCATTTTTAGACTAGCCATGTATTTTGCAGGAAATAGTGCAGACAAGACAGATTTTATTAAAAATAAAACTTCTATGTAAAAGTAATTTATGTCAAAAAAATAAAGGATGATTTCAATCAGGAAAATTAAAATCAGACAGAAAGAAATCCACTATTGACTGGCAATATCAAATATACCATCGGTAATGTGGCAAACCTGACCACTATCCACCGCTTCGAATGAAAAGGTACCTGCGATAATATTACCATCATAATAGGTTACATGTACATAACCAGTATGGCTGTTGTCGGTCTGAAAGAAATGAAGATTGGTACCAGAGCTAGGCGTATTATAAAATGCACCAGTAATATTAGGATATACAACGCTTGGATCCATATATATAGGATATGTACCTATAGTGCTATCAAACTTAATTTCTATACCCAGATTGTTCATCCCGGTATTATCACTGGCATATATGCCAAAATAATTACTCCCATTTGTGTATTCCACTCCCCCATCCGGGCCTAAATATAGCCCCATCCCTGTAGGATGTATCAAATGGCCCCTAACCACTATAGCTCGACCATTTAGGCGGTAGGCTACAATGTTTTTGCCACTGTGAGTAAGTGAAGGGTATTGTTCTACTTTGGTACAACCGGCTAAAACGCAGCCTAGAGCTAAAATTGATATTGCTATTTTCATATTATTCGGGCGATAATCAAATATAACACTTAAATGGCATCCTAAAGCAATGATACACTATTTATATAAAGAAAAGCACATTCGCTGATATTGTAAATAGCACAGATCAATAAGTGGCTACCACTTTATAAATAAATAAACCCTAATTCCTTATCCGCCCCAAAGGCCTGCCTTATTCTTTCAGGATGGGTATCGGTCAGGATAACCTGCCCAAAACCATCACCCCTGATTATTCTTAAGAGGGCCTCCATCCGGTTCTGGTCCAGCTTTTCGAAAATATCATCGAGCAATAGTATTGGCAAATGGCCTTGAACATTGCTTAGGTAGGCATACTGGGCTAGTTTAAGGGCAAACAGGTAACTCTTCTTCTGGCCCTGTGAGCCGAAGGTCTTTAGTGGCATATCATCCAGACGCATATCCCAATCGTCCTTATGTATACCTCTTAGGGTGCGCTGATAGCGTAGGTCGTGCTGCAGGCTCTGGTCAAGCCATTGTTGTAGTGGTTTTTCATAAAGGTCGCTGGTATGTATTACCTGTAGTTTTTCACGGCCACCCGATAATTTGTGGTAATAATCTTCAAGCAGTGGGTGGAAATTCACCAAAAAGTTGCGGCGCTGGTTAAAAATATATGTCCCATCCTCAGCAAGGCGATTATTATAAAATTCCAGTTCTGTACTATCGGCTGATGGATTAAAAGCCTGTAGTTTCAGCCAGGCATTGCGCTGCATGAGTACCCGCTGGTATTGTATCAGTTTTTCCAGATAATCCCTGTCCACCTGACCCAGAATACTATCCACCCACCTACGG
The DNA here is from genome assembly GCA_947456055.1 of Chitinophagaceae bacterium. Classification (GTDB taxonomy): domain Bacteria; phylum Bacteroidota; class Bacteroidia; order Chitinophagales; family Chitinophagaceae; genus Nemorincola. Next base: position 3,003 of record CANGSR010000258.1, on the reverse strand, counting down.
CGTAGTTCGCTACCACCGGTTACCAGTTCGGTATCATCAGGTGCAATCATCACTGCCGAATAGGCGCCAATATGGTCGGTAATCTTTTCATACTCTACTTCATTCCTGAAAATCTCCTTTTTACCACCCTTCCATTTGCAACTTATCTGTTCATCCCTACCCTCTTTGGTAAAATAGCCAGTAACCCTGAATCCATCCGTTCCCGATTGCACATTATTTTGTTGGTATGCCGTGAAATAACTCTTGGTATAACACAAATAATAGACCGCATCCAGCAGATTAGTCTTGCCACTACCATTCAAACCAGCAATACAGGTCACCGGATCAGGAAAAAGGAAGGTTCCTGAGGAATAATTACGGTATTGCAGCAACAATATTTTATTTAATCTGTTCAAAGCTGTCGGTGGAAACGAAAAGTTTTATAAATTCGCACAAATTTACACAATAGTGCCTACTCCGTTCGGAAAAGAAACATATTTGTATTGGTATGAGATCATGCTGCTGCTCCGCCGTTTTGAAGAAAAAACCGGTCAGCTTTATGGAATGCAGAAAATTAGAGGTTTCTGTCACTTATATATTGGCCAGGAAGCAGTTGCTGCCGGGGCTATGACTGCCATGCGCGATGATGACAACATGATAACTGCTTACAGGGATCATGGATTGGCAATTGCAAAAGGTATTTCAGCTAAAGAATGCATGGCCGAGCTTTATGGCAAGGTTACGGGTTGTACTAAGGGTAAAGGTGGCAGTATGCACTTTTTCTCAAAGGAAAAACGCTTCTTTGGTGGACATGGTATCGTAGGTGGGCAAATAGGCCTTGGTGCCGGCATTGCCTTTGCCGAAAAATACAATGGCACTGACAGAGCTACCATTTGTATGTTTGGCGATGGTGCAGCCAGGCAGGGTTTATTGCACGAAGCATTTAATATGGCTGTATTGTGGCAATTACCTGTAGTTTTTATTTGTGAAAATAATAATTACGCCATGGGTACATCAGTTGAACGCACATCGAAGGTGATGGACATCTACAGGATGGCAGACGCTTATGATATGCCTGGCGACAGTGTAGATGGCATGAGCTGCGAAGAGGTGCATAAAGGTGTGGAAAGGGCTGTGCGCCGTGCCCGTGAAGGTGGTGGACCAACTTTCCTCGAAATCAAGACCTACCGTTTCCGTGGCCACTCTATGAGCGACCCTGCCAAGTACCGTACCAAAGAAGAACTGGAAGAATACAAGGAAAAAGACCCTATCACCCAGGTATTAAATACCATTATGGAAAATAACTGGGCTACCGAGGAACAAATCCAGGCTATCAATGATAAGGTAAAACTGGAAGTGGAAGAATCTGTACAGTTTGCAGAGGAAAGCCCATTCCCTGATGATGATGAATTATACAAGGATATTTATGCAGATAAAAACTATCCATTTATAACCGATTAGGTAATCAGGATGTGTCCGGTTTTTATCAAAACAAATGATAAACAATTGGGGATAAAAGAGAATGAAAAAAGTGAACGAGAAATTGTACATTTGTCAACATTCCTTATTTAAATTTTAAACTTTTAATTTTTTAATTTTCAATTTTTAATGGCAAATTCAGCAAGAAACCTACCTGGCTCAGAAGAAAGAAGAGTTCAGAATAATGAAGTAGATATAAACCCGCTCGATAATGTAGAAGCGTTTTATGAGAATAACAAGAAAAACATCAACACTATTACTACCGTAATTTTATTGGTGATTATTGGTTATTTTGCATATACTAAATTGTATAAAGGCCCGGCAGAAGAAAAAGCTGCTACAGCACTTTCATTCTCACAGTTATATTTTTCTGCCGATTCTCTTAACCTTGCCTTAAATGGTGATGGTAAAAATATGGGTTTCACAAAAATTGCAAGTAAATATAGTAGCACATCTGCAGGCAATTTGGCTCATTATTATGAGGGTGTATGCTACCTGAAAATGGGCGATGCTAAAAGTGCTATCAAAGCATTGAAAGAATTCAATGGCAAAGGTACTGTAATAGGCGCCCAGGCTTATGGAGCTTTAGGCGAGGCATATATGGAAACAGGCGACAAAACCAATGCTATTGACTGTTTCAAAAAGGCATCAGAAGATAAGAATAATGGCATTACTACACCAATGTTCTTATTCCAACTAGCACTTGCTTACGATGCTAATGGCAATAGTGCCGAGGCTAAGGCCGCTTTCAAACGTATTCGTGATGAGTTCCCAAAGAGCATCCAGGCACGTGATATTGATAAGGAATTGGCAAGATTAGGTGAATTAAATTAATCATCATCGTCCCAAAATATTGAAACCCTTAGCGAAAGCTGAGGGTTTTTCGTTTTGGAGTTTCTTTGAAGGGATATAAATAATAGGTATTCCCGGGCATTACTGTATTATAGGTGAAAATGCCCCTCTACCGCAGGGATTAACTAATCAATGCCACGTATTACTAAATCATATTTGCCCTACATTTTTTCCTATTGACAAGTGTTTTTGTTTATTTGAGAAGCAATATGCAGAGGACTCACCCCAGCCCTCTCCCCTGTTGAAAAATTGGAACAAGCATGAAAGGGTGTCGAATCCCACTATATTTCATTTATAGATGCGCTAAAAATTGCGGTCTGTCCGTAGAAAGCGGTGCTGATTGCAATTTTCCCACCATAAGACTTTGGTTATATATTGTAGGGAGAAGTAGTAATTGTAATTCGCCTGGGGTATTCATTTTGGACTTGAGGAATAGCAATAGGTGTCACAGACAGGCTGATTCAGGAAGGACCGAATGATCCTATTGGAACACTCGGCCCAGTAGAATAGGCTGTATTTACATTGAATATGTATTAGGTAAGCAATAGCCCATTAGGAATCACTGAACCCATAATGTATTGGGCTAGTTTCATCGCTAATCCTTCACAAACCTTAGCATATCAACCTCATTTCCAGTAACTACCCTTACAAAGTAAGTACCCTGTGGAATGGTAGAGGAAAGGTCAATTGTTT
>CANGSR010000257.1 GCA_947456055.1 Chitinophagaceae bacterium | reverse complement strand
TACTTGTCCGGCAGGTATAGGTGGTATCAGGTGCGAAACTGTTTACCGTAAGCAATATTCTAATACTTATACTGGCAGGGCTATATATACCAGCACAGATACCTCAAATGCCACACATAGCGATTCACTAAGCCAATTGGTATTTTATGCAGGTACGGATACTACCTATACATTGATGCAGCTTACCTGGAACAGCAATGGTGCCAAGGTATTTACCACCCCTATTAATATCACTAATAATCAATCTAGTGGTTCTAATTTCGTAGTTCCAAATATTACTGTTGATACAGTAGTATATTCAGGTAGTGGTAGTGTAAATGGTAATTCAGCATCTATTACTTTGACGAGGAAATATAAGCATATCCCTTCTGATAATATTACTTTGAGCAATTTTGCAAAGCAGCAATAGCCAATAGTAGTCTAGCCATTTTCACACACCTCATTCAGCCTCTTCACTATTCGTGATTTGCTCCATTTATCGGTAGCTTTATTAATTTTTAGTTATCCAGCGTAGCTATACCACGTTTGAGGGCATAAATAACCAGGCCGGTACGCGATTTAATATTTAGTTTCAGGAATAGCTGGTCGCGGTAACCATCTATGGTACGGTGGCTTATTTTCATTACATCAGCTATTTCACGGTAGGTCATCTCTGTGCAACAAAGGTTTAGGAACTGTTTTTCATTGTCACTCAGCTCCATTGCACTGGTCTCTTTTGTATTCTTCAGAAACTGGCTCAGTATTTTACCCGATACCAGTTCGGAATGGTAGAAACCGTGATTATAAAGACCCTCAATAGCTTTTCTCAAAATATCGGGCTGGGAGTCTTTGAGGATATAACCACCGGCGCCGGCCCTCAGCATACCCAGGATATTGAACTCAGAATCATAAACCGATACTGCCAGAATCTTCATATCAGGCCATTTTTCTTTAATTTTTGCGGCCGTATCAAAACCATTCAAAACAGGCATATTAATATCGAGCAGGCATACATCGGGCAATACAGGGGCTGTTTGTAATTTATTCAGCAACAATTTCCCGTTTTCCACACTATAGATGACTTCCATATTTTCGAAATCTTCAATTAGTTCTTCCACGCCTTTCCTGAAGAGGGTGTGGTCATCGGCCAGGGCCAATTTAATTTTACTATTCATGGGTGTTGATGTTTAGTTTTATGGTGGTGCCTAGATCTTTTTTTGATTCAATATTTACTGTTCCTAATAGTTTAGCCCTTACATGAATATTGTGCAGGCCAAGACCCTTACTTTCATTCATTTTAGAGGTATCAAATCCTTTCCCATTATCGCTAATGGTTACTTCAAAGTAATCATGATGATAGTGGAGGCTTACATTAATAATTTTGGCCTCGCCGTGTTTTATTGCATTAATAATAGATTCCTGAACTATCCTGAAAATCATCAGTTTTTTCTCAGGATTAGGCTCATATGGGGTTCCTGTTATGGTAAGGTTTGTGGCAATCTCTTTTACATCGCTAATATAATTCAGTTCCTTTTCAAAGCTCTCCTTTAATGAAAGTTTAGAAACCAACCCCCCATTTAATATATGGCTCAGGTTGCGCATATCGTTCAATGCATTACCTACTAATTCTGTACTCACATCTATACCCTCCTTTACCTTTTCATCAGTGGCACGGGTGCTAGTTTTGTACAATTTTAGTTTGGCCAGGCTAAGGGTCTGGGCTATATTATCGTGCAGCTCTTCTGATATATACTTAAACGATTGCTCCTGCACCTCAAGCTGGGCTTGCAGTACTTCACTCTCGTATTGGTGTTTTAGGTTCAGTTTCTCAGTGATATGGCGCACCTGCCTCTTCCTATACTCAATAACAATGAGTATCAGGAATATGACAAATACTAATAATGTGAGTGTACCAGTGATAAAAATTATTGGGACATCGGATTTAATCATTAATCTCCAGTTTCTTATTGTAATAATATAAAATTGCCGCTGTGCCTAGGTAAAATAAGCCTTCAATTATGGATTGTAAATATGTTGCAACATCACTATACTTCCATTCGCCCTTATATAAAGAATTTACAAAAGCCCAAAAGAAAAAAGTAGTAGACCATGATATTAGGTATAATACAGCCATCCAAAAGTGAGGGAACTTAAATATGTTTTCAACCTTATCCTGCCTAATTATATTATATATGGAAAATAGAGACAAACTAATAAATACAAAACTTTCCACCATTAACATATTGGTATTCAAAACGTTTATTGGCTGCAAAAATAGCATATTATATATTCCAATAACAGGCCATATCAATGCATTTATTTTCATTAACTTAATTGGATTTACTGGTTTTAAAGCAAATATGAAATAGGATGTGGTTATTACTGATTCGATTATATCATAAAAATGATAGAAAGTGTATCTAAGTTCATATTTATGTGCATTTATAGCAATGTAACCTGCAATTTCACTTAAAAAGGTAATAATAAGCCCCCAAACAATAATTTTCATGGAATAACTATATTGTTTATACCTGATAACACCTATTAAGGTGGCTAAAAGGATAGAAATAAGGCATAAACAATATAAAAAATTATAGGCACCATTCATATAAGATTATTTATTCTTTTTCTTAGTGTCATTTTGTAAAGGAGGTTGTGGTCCTGGTATGCCACCGAGAATACCACATTTAGGGCATGGTAGTATATGATCAAATAAATACGTATGCCCGATAGGATCAATAGGATACAATGCTATCCAATCATTATTTGGGCCTATTCCAGGTCCTCCACCTAAAGGTGAATATAATATTGTCAATTTCCCATTTTTTACTCCTGGATAAATAAGTAATGCAGTTGCTGGTGTTACAGGGCAGGTATCACAAAAATATTTAGCAATAGTATCCATTTCAGAAAGAGAAATAATAAATCCTGCACTATCCCAAGAAAGTGGAAAATTAGGCTGGTTGGTAAATAATTGTTGCCAATTGTTAATATATGATATTGCTGTATCTGATTGAATTAATGAAGTATCAACTGGAATAACAACTTTATTTGTAAGCGCTCCAGCACTAGCCCTGGCACTTATTCTATTGGATGAACCTTGGGATAGACCTTGGGGTACTAATTTCCTCAAGCTATCATTTTCCTTCTGCAATTTGGCAATTTCTCCTCCAATATTACAGGAAGCAAACAGAGCGCAAAGCGCTATTAAAATAATTGTGTTTTTCATTTTTTGTATGATTTTTTAGTTTATGCAAAAGTAAGTTCAAATAAAAGTAATTTTTATCGTGATAACACACAAATATTACCGTGAAAACACGGTGATATTTAATATAAAGTCTGAAATAGTGTTTCTAAATCACTTATTCCCTAGATCATTATCCACAAATTTAATAACATAGCGTTAATAATTATTCTGGTTATCACCTGTATAATATTTCCCTTTCATCATTTATATTTATGAAAATTTTCAATAAGGTATGTTACATCTACTGGCTGGCTATTGTCAGTAGTCATTTATTATGGGTACTTGTTAATCTATTTATATTATGTCGTCAATATTTGATTCACCGATTTTCGAAACCGTACTAAGCATGATATTGGTATGTGCTATGCTTAGCCTGCTGGTTAGTTCATTAACAGAGCTGATCAATAGCTATTTTAATGAGCGTGGCAAACAATTATATAATACCATCTCCAAACTGTTTGATGATAATGTAAATATCAATTTTGGCCAGTTGATTTATAACCACCCAATGGTTACCAACCTGCGCAAAGACAATAAAACATACCCCCAATACATAAGTGATGCCATGTTTAGCCAGGTTATGATAGAGGTGGTAAGCAATTTTGCCAGGGAATATAAGTATGATGAGGAAAAAAAGAGTATTGTGATGCAGGTTGCCAAAGATGCAAACGGGTTACCGGTTCATGAGGATCTTTTTACCAGATTCAAAGCAGGTGTGGAAAAAATGGAGCATACCAGTATCAAACTACTATTATTGAATATGGCTGATAAAGCTACATCCATGGCGAAAGGGGACTCATCTACATCTGAGATTGCCAGCCTTGAAAAACAACTAAAGCAATGGTATAATGACCAGATGGACCGGATGACAGGTTGGTATAAGGAGGTAATAAAGAAAAAACTATTGATAGTTGGTTTTATAGTAGCCATTGTTTTGAACGTAAATGCTATACACGTGTTTCAAACTATTTATAGGAACCCCCAATTAAGGTCTGAGCTTACTGCAATCTCTGAAAGAGTAGCTGAAAATTATGAAAAGGTAAAATCTGATACAAGCCTCACTGATTTGCAAAAGGAAACAAAGGCAATGCAAATGAGCAAAATAATATCTATTAAAAAAGACTCCACCCAGTTATCTGAAATCAAAGATGCACTGGGCCAGATGCAAAAATTGGATACTGCTTTTAATAAAATTATCAGTAAGGTAATGAAGCTTGATTCAATAGATAAAATCCACGACTCCCTAAGACGTATAAAACTGGCAGAAGACTTTAAAAACACTTATGACCGGATTGATGAAATAGAAGCACTTGGCCTACCAATAGGCTGGAAATTAAATGAGCCCCCACTCTGCTGGCTTGCAACCAAAGACACTGCAAATAAAAAGTTCCTTCATAGAATTTTAATCAATAACGTTTTCATTAACCGGGACTCACTCATAACCAAACTGAAATCAGACCATATAGATAAGTATTTTATCAATTATGTAAAACCCAGCTTCTGGAATTGGGTTTTCTATCTGATAGGTATCTGTATCACGGCATTCTCAGTAAGTATGGGAGCCCCGTTCTGGTTCGACCTCCTTTTGAAATTTGTAAATATTAGAAAAGCCGGTAAAAAACCATTAACCACCACAAACGACTAATCATGGCCAGCAACCGTTTCACCAATATTCATTCGCATATTTTCACCTCTACAGAGGTGCCAGATTATTTCCTGAAAACCATAATAGGTAATGACTGGATAGCCCGGAACCTTAATAGCCTGTTTCAGAAAAAGATGACCCTGAATGCAATGAAGCCAATACTATGGGCAATGAAAGCCATATCGCCTAACTACAGGAATTCTATAGAAAGGTATATTGAATTCATACAAATAGGGGCATCCTCCACACAGGGCGAAATCTTTGATAGGGAAGCTTCCGCCTATAGTGGTATTGGTAATTACCGCATAGTAGTGCTTACCCAGATGCTGGACTACCTTGATGTTAATTCAAAATCGAACCATAAGCGCATACAAACACAGGTGGAAGAAGTGGTGCAGCTAAAGAGGGATGCCAATTACCAAAAAAGGCTATACCCCTTCCTTTCTGTAGACCCCCGCATGACTTTTATGGAGCCTATAGACTGGGTGCAAAAGTATATCAGTAAGGATATGGGGTTCTATGGCATCAAAATGTATCCCGCCTATGGCTTCTTTCCATTTGATGCCCGGCTTGACCCGGTTTATGAATGGGCTGAAAAATATGAAGTCCCTATTATGACCCATTGTACCCGTGGTGGCTCATGGTATCTCGGCACTTTCGATTCGGTACTTAATAAAGGTGGATTTATGGCTCCCGGACTAAATGAAGATCACGCTTCAATGACCAAAATACGTGGAAGGATAAATTCGCTGATTGCCGATAAGGACAAACATAAAAACAACAAATATTGGTGCAATATTTTTGGGCATATTGAAAATTACGAACCTGTATTGGCTAAATACCCTAACCTAAAAATTTGCTTTGCCCATATGGGGGGTGCTACAGAAATATTGAGACCAAAAAAAGATAAATCTTACCCTAAGTATTTTGATGATAACTGGTATGAAATGATACTGGATAAGCTGGCAAACCATAAAAATACCTATACTGACATTTCGTATACTTTGTCAAATGAAAAGGCAATGGCCAGAATAAAAAGTGATTATGTAGACAAGGACTTCTTAAAATACAAGGTGTTATATGGCACCGATTTTTTCCTTACCCAGGTAGAGAAAAAAGGTGATGAGCCTAATATGCTGAGTACCTTCCTTCAATTATTTGACCAGGCAAGCATTCAAAAAATAGCCTACGACAACAACGAAAATTACCTGAAATCGAAGATACACCCTACGCCATAGATTGGGGGGATGTTTGGAAAATTTCCCCACCTTTGCACTATGGCTTTTCATAAAATTAATCCTGATGATGTTGCCTTATTTAAGTCGGTACTTGGGGAGCGGTATGTGCTTGCTGATGAGGAAAATATAGCCCGCTGTGCCAGCGACCAGACCGAAGACCTGCATTACAAACCCGAAATAGTATTACAACCCGGCACAACTGTTGAGGTGAGTGCCATTATGAAATATTGCAATAAGCAGCTAATTCCTGTTACCCCACGTGGTGCAGGTACTGGCCTTAGTGGTGGTGCCCTACCTGTGTGGGGTGGGGTGGCACTGGATATGAAGCGGTTCAACAAAATACTGCATGTAGACAAACGTAATTTCCAGGTTACCACTGAGCCGGGGGTTATCACCCAGGTATTGCAGGAACACCTGAAAACCGAGGGTCTGTTTTATCCACCCGACCCTGCTAGTAAGGGCAGTTGTTTTATTGGTGGTAATGTTTCAGAAAATTCGGGCGGGCCAAGGGCTGTAAAATATGGCGTAGTTAAGGATTATGTACTGAATCTGGAAATGGTATTGCCAGATGGGCAGATAATTTGGACGGGGGCCAATGTGCTCAAAAATGCAACCGGGTATAACCTTACCCAACTGATAGTGGGTAGCGAAGGTACCCTGGGTGTGATAACCAAAATAGTTTTAAGACTGATACCAGCCGTAAAGCACGACCTGCTGATGCTGGTACCCTTCAGGTCGGCAGTGGAAGCATGTGCTGCCGTAAATGCTATTTTCCTGGCTGGCTATACCCCATCGGCACTGGAGTTTATGGAGCGTGATGCATTGGAATGGTCTATGAGGTATGTGCAAAGCAGTGGTGTGAACCTGCCAGATGATATTAAGGCCCACCTGCTAATAGAGGTGGATGGCAACCATTTGGAGGAACTTTATAGGGATGCAGAGGCTATTTCTCAGATTGTGCAGCAATATGATATAGACGAGATACTCTTGGCCGACAGCCACGAGCAAAAACAAATGTTGTGGACACTGAGGCGTAAAGTAGGTGAAGCAGTAAAGAGTAATTCTATTTACAAAGAAGAAGATACAGTGGTGCCAAGGGCCGAATTGCCTGAATTACTACAGATAATCAAAACTTTGGGCAAGGAGTATGGGTTCCAATCGGTATGCTATGGCCATGCGGGCGATGGCAACCTTCATGTAAATATTGTGAAAG
>CANGSR010000256.1 GCA_947456055.1 Chitinophagaceae bacterium | reverse complement strand
CATTCCTGCCTTTCTCCCTGCCCCTGGAAACCATACCCACGAATGAAATCATTTTTCTTTTCCATCCCCGGTAGGTTCCTGAACCTTGGTATATAAAAACCACAAGGTCTCCTGCCTTTATAATATTGGTCGGCAAATGATTCGTGTATGCCAGTAGCACCGGCATTGCTGTGGTGATCCATCAGATTGTGCCCTAGTTGACCACTACTATTACCTAATCCTTCAGGGTGATTGCCTGATTTGGAATTGAGTAAGATTGCAGTACTGGCAATTGTTGAGGCATTTAAGAAAATGATTTTAGCAAAGAACTCAATAGTTTCTTTGGTGTTGGCATCTATCACCCTTACCCCCTTGGCTTTATTGGTTTTAGGGTCATAAATAACTTCATGAACCACAGAAAACGGTCTAAGGGTTAAATTCCCTGTAACCATTGCAGCCGGTATAGTAGAAGCATTACTGCTAAAATATCCCCCAAATGGGCATCCTCGTGAACATAGGTTTCTATATTGGCAAGGCCCACGGTTATCCCAACCCCTTGTAAGGTTAGTCACTCTTTGTATGGTTAAAACCCTTTGCTCATAGTTTTTCTTTAAACTTTGCGCCAGATGTTTTTCAATGAAATTTAATTCCATACCTGGCAGGAATTTTCCGTCAGGCAAATGGCTTAATCCTTCTGCAGTTCCGCTGATACCAATATAATTTTCTACATAATCGTACCAGGGTTCCAACTCTTTATACCTTACCGGCCAGTCTACGGCAATACCATCTTTAGCATTAGCTTCAAAATCGATGTCGCCAAGACGATAGCAATTCCTTCCCCATACTAGTGAACGACCGCCCACCTGGTAACCTCTTATCCAATTAAAAGGCTTGGCCTGAATATATGGATGTTCCTTGTCGCTGGCAAAAAAGTGTTTTGAGCTTTCGTCACTTAGCATACATTGGGTAGGGTTTTCGGCCCTGTCTTTTGCTGTATGACTTAGGCGGTGCTCAAATTCCCAAGGGTGTAGAGTTGCAGTTGTATAATCTTTTATGTGCTCAACATTACGACCACGTTCCAGTAAAAGAGTTTTAAGTCCTTTTTGACATAGTTCTTTAGCCGCCCATCCGCCGCTTATTCCGCTCCCTATTACTATTGCATCATAGGTATTCATAGTCAGTTATTTTGTAGCCCATGATTTTTTTGTTGGCTCAACAGTCATACAAGCAATAAATTGTTTTGGGACATAGTCGTAATCCAAAGCAGAATTAGCTCCTTGCTGAGATGTACAATAGCCAAGTACGGTATATTCCTTTAAAGTGGTGAAAAAGGGTAAGCCAAGAAATTTCCTCCTGATTTTTCCCCAAATGCTAATCCGGGGTTTTCCTTGCTTTTCGAAATGAACAAGTATAGTTTCTTTCTGTTCGGTTGTGCATTTTGTAAATGAGGCACCATATTTAGAGTTTGAATAGACCTCTATATCATGCAACCCATTAACAAATTTGTTCTGACTCTTTGTGTCGGTGCAATCCATAACCATCTTATATATAAACTCTCCAACTTTAGCATCTTTAGCACCCGGGGTCTCAGTTCTGGGTATTATAGTTTCAGCCAACTCATTCAACAAATCTTTATACTCTACCAGATCAGATAAATCTGCTTTTCTTGAATTTTTATACCACTGGAATGCAGGCACAGCAACTGCTGTTGCCCCTGCGGCAAAAAGCAAAAATTTCACTGCTTTTCTCCTATCCATGATACGGTATTAAAATTTTGTTTTTGATTTGTTAAACACGATAAAAAATGCTTCTTGCAAATGTAAAAGAAAGTAGCACATTCTTATAACCCCAGAACGTAAAAAATCATTTTTTTATATTGTAATATTGGAATGGGAATTTTAGAGAATGTTAATTGGGCAAATAACTAATAAATGATTAGAGGGGTTGTTAACATTTTATTTATGGTAGATAGTAGCGACTTCAAACAATTTTTATTAGTTGATCAGAAATTACCAATTTGTATGCCCATCTAATTTATAAATCTTAGTTCCTGGAAATTTATCATCCTGATACAATAAGAACTTTAGTGTATCACCTTCAAATACCATTTTTGTGTCAATAAGACTGTCTGCATCTAAATTATTATTGGTTATATAGGTATTAACATGGTACCTTTTCATTTCCCTCAGTAGGGTATCCCTTGAGGTAATTGGTCGGGTAAGGCTATAAAATTGGCACTTAGAAAAATAGGCCAGGCGCTCCATCCTTTGGGCCTCGATACCAGAATTGAATTTGCTGGTAAATTTTATATCCTTACCTAAGGTGCTTAAGAATTCTGCTAATTGGTACTCATTCTTGCCTTCATTATACATTTTGCTCATTCTCCAAATAGGGAATACAAGAAAAGTAGCTGCCAAAACATAGGGTAGTAAGCCAACAATGGGGTAATGATTTTTTGTGGACAAATGATTTTGATAAAACAAGCCAGCAACAATCATTCCCAATGGTATGAGGCTCCATATATACCTGGGTTCGAAATTAATAAGTAAGTAACCTAGAGGGAATAAGATAAAGAATAAGGCTAAAATAAAGGTAGGGTCCGTAGTTTTCCTAGCCTTTGGATCAAGTGCGAATTTTATTAAAACCACTGAAATAATTGGAAATGCAATGGAAATTTGAGCAGTACTTACCAAAAGCTTGTAAAGATTTAGTCCAATTCTCAATATTTGCCTGATAAACAATGCACCTGAACTCCAGAAATGAGGGGTAATACCATTGACAAAATAAGGGTCTTCCCAATAATATGGACTATCGTGATATGGCGAAGGTAGTAATAGGTCAATTCCGTCCTTCCAGAGGGGATGACCTACCAGATACCATGAAAGGTTAAGTGAACCTGAAGTTGAGGTTGTCCAAATACCATATTTGGTATGTAACGCCCAAATCCAGGGAAGGCTAACCAGGAGTAGACAAACGATGGCAGTACTACAAATTTTTAGCCAATTACCAATATTGCCTTTTGTAATAAACCAAACTCCTGCCAAAGTATTAAGGATGAAGAAGGGGAATGAATAGGCCTTGGCAAAATAAGCCAAGGCTCCTATAGTACCATACCCCACCCAAAGCCAGGGCTTATTAATAAAACCATCTGATATCAATAACCTGAGAGTGGATAATAGGAAAAAACACTCCCAAATATCATCAAATGATTGGTCGAATATTGCATAACTAAGGAATAGGGCAAGTGTAAAATTGAACACCCATTGTAGTCGGGCGAAAACCTTCAATTTCGTAAAAAGGCTCTGGCTGATATAGAGGGACCCTATGGCCCCAATACTATTGACTATAACAGATGCTGGTATGTCCTTAAAGCCTAAAGTAATAAACAGTGCGCTCAGCCAGCAACTCCAAGGGCTCCAATAGCCATTTATGGCCTTTGTGTAATCACCTATGGCATATCTATGAGCTATGGTGAGGTAGGCAGTGCCATCGGGGTCTATATAATATTGGTAGGATGGGTACAGGAAATAAACTAACAGACACATCACCAGGGCCGAAGTGAAAAAGGGAAGTTGTTTGCTTAAATTATTCATTTGGCTATGATGAAGTTTTTAATATTTTTTTGCTAATACCTATTGTGGCACAACCAACAGCTATCATTGACACAGGTAAAAAGTACCGAGTATTGGCAATTGGCCCTGCAGCCAGTGCAAAGTAAACCAGATATCCCAAAATAAATAACCGAACTAACCAATGTATCTCCTTACTCCTGAAAAACAAATACATGCCCACCAACCTGATACAATTGAACAGGAATATGATGATCACAAATGCCAGTGATGGATTGTTTTTAATATAACTACCCATACCATTGATTCCCTTATCCTTCCAGGTCGCAGCAAATCCGGTACGTTCCTTGCTGAAAAGCCTGCCATAACTCAGCTTTCCTGTAAATAAGTCAATTTCCCCTTTACCCGGCTCTATAAATATTCTGCATGTGTTTTTGAGATGAAAGGCCATATAGGGCACGAAATTTTCTTTGAGTAATGCTATTCCACGTTCATTTGCATAGTCGTATCGCTCATTAAAATCTGGTATTGATGCAATATTGCTTCGCTCTTTTGCCAGCCATCTTCCTGCACTATCCGCACCTTCCTTTGCGCTGAAATAGGAATAGTAATAAAAAATGGCATTAAACGACTGGTTGCTCGAAAAATGGAATTTACCTGTTCGGGTAAAATTCCAATAATTGTACATGATTACAAAAAGTAGAGGAGTGAGGGCCAGCAATACGGGTCTTTGTAATTTTAGTTTTAAATAAGCTGCAGTAATCACCACTACAAATACATGAACCAAAGTAAAAGGGTAGAGCACAGGCTTAATAAACATCCCCATCACAAGTGCCAGACTCATGTAAATAATATATTTAAACTCCTTTTTTTGTACCAGGGCAATGAAGTTCCCAAAATAAAGTAGGGTACAGGTTTGCAACAAGATATCAGGGGCAATGGTATTGGCATTGATAAATTGTGCAGGGTAGGCTAGGGTAAGTAATAACAATAGCCAATCCCATTTTTTCTGATACCCTATTTTAAGAAAAGCCTGACGTATATAAAGTATGTTGAACATGGATATCGCATTCTGCAACAACAGAACTATCCAGTTATTTATTGAAAATAGGTAGACTCCCAGCAGGAAAAGAGGGTATACAGGTTGCCTCTGGGTCATATATTCAGGCGATATGGGGAGGGCTGGGTTACCACTGTATAGGAAATTTAAGTTCTTTAGATTTACAGCCTCATAGATATACTCATACGAATCGCCCATATAAATCCGGGTGAAACAAAGTGCCATTATGAAAAAGGCAATATGCACCAATACCATGCTGATGATGAATATTTTATCCTTTTTATCTAATGTTATTTTCAAACTATTCGCAGATTTTTTAATGCTCTTATTCTAACTTAAAACAGTGGTTTCTATAGTAGCCCCGGCCTTTAGGCCGGGGAAAATGGTTAAAATTAAATTGGCTTTAGCCAAAATCCCGTCAACATTTGTCATCTCTGAAATGAGGCAAAAACTATTTCCCAGCCCTGAGCATTCGCCAATTACCATGCATATCCTTTCTTATTTCGACATCCTTATAGCCTGAATCCATAAATAGTTGCTTACACTCTAAAGCCTTGGATAAGGCTAATTCGCAATAAATATAACCCTTATCATTTAAATGTTCCAATCCGAACCATGCTATTGCCCTATAAAACACCAGTGCATCTTCATCGGGTACAAATAAGGCAATATTGGGTTCATGGTCCTTTACATTTGTATGCATTTGCTCCGCTTCCGACTTTGGTATATAGGGTGGATTGGAAACAATAACATCATACACCCCCAGAATATTGCGGCCTACCTCATTTAAAAAATCCAATTCAATGAATTCTACTACAGCACCAAGCTTGTTGGCATTAGTTTTAGCAACAACCAGTGCCTCCTTACTTATATCACAGGAGTTTACATTGGTCTGGGGTAATTTAAGTTTCAGAGAAATAGGTATACACCCACTACCAGTACCAATATCTAAAATATTAAGTCCAGCTGTATTTTGGTGGTCATTTATAACCCATTGTACTAACTCTTCTGTTTCTGGCCTGGGGATTAGAACACTTTTATTTACAATGAATTCCCAATCCATAAACCAGGCTTTACCTAAAACATATTGCAATGGTACACCTTTTGATAAGTTTGAAGTGGCTAATTCGTATTCACTGTTTTGAACTTCGGTAAATATTATATCCTTATTGATCAGCCTTTGGGTCTTGTTTTGGCCAGTAATATGGTTGAGTACCTCATGGGCTATGGCTGCGGACTCCCTTTCATCGTACAGATTTTGCAATTTGCCCTTCAAATCATAAAATGCCCTGCCAAAATTAACCATGTGGTAAAGATACTTTCAAAAAGTTTCAGGTGGGGGTATTACCTTCGTTCCTGTTTAGCATAATTTGGAAACAGATAAGATATACATGCAAAGGGCACTGCAATTGGCAGCCAAGGGCAGTGGTTTCACAGCACCTAATCCTATGGTTGGGGCTGTACTCGTACATGATGATAAGATAATAGGCGAGGGATGGCACCATAAATACGGTGGAAACCATGCCGAGGTAGATTGTTTGAACAATGTATCTGATTCAGACAAGAAGCTTATTCCACAAAGCACCCTGTATGTAACCCTTGAACCCTGCGCACATTACGGACAAACACCACCCTGTGCCACGAGGTTGGTAGCTGATAAAGTAAAAAAAGTAGTGATTGCCAATACCGACCCATTTGAAAAAGTACAGGGAAGGGGCATTGAAATATTAAAAGCGGGTGGGGTAGTTGTTGAAACCGGTCTTTTGGAAAATGAATGTGCATGGTTAAACCGCCGTTTCTTTTGTTTTCATCAAAGCAACCGACCCTACATAATTCTAAAATGGGCCCAAACTACCGATGGATTTATTGCCCCTGCTGATGGTAGTAGGTTCCAGATTACAGGGCCTGCCAGTAGGGAACTAGTACATAAATGGCGCACCGAAGAGAGTGCGATAATGGTGGGGACTAATACGGCCAGAAATGATAATCCAGAATTAACAGCCCGTTTTTGGCAAGGTAACCAACCTTTAAGAATTGTTCTGGATAGGAATTTGACCCTGCCAGAGACAAGCAATTTATTCAATGCTAAGGCCCCAACCTGGGTGATTAATGAGATAGTTGATAAATATGAAAACGGAGTAAGATTCGTCAAGGTAGCTTTCGGCAATAACCTAATTGACAAAATTTTAAGTGAGCTATACAAAGCAAAAAAGTTGTCACTGATTGTGGAAGGAGGGACCCAATTATTAAATAGTTTTATTACTGCCGGATGGTGGGATGAGGCTCGTGTTTTTACTGGTCCACAATCATTAGGTAGTGGTATCAAATCACCTGGATTTCTTCAGAATAGTAATCTAATTTCTGAAATGTCTATTGGTAATGACCAACTAAGTACTTTTGTAAATTCTAACAGCCAATACAGATACCAAAAGGGGATGCCCATTTAAATTGCACCAATGTTCTATTTAGTACTCACTATTTTATTGAATGTCGTTATCTCAGTAATTTTTAAGCTATTTCCCAAATATCAAATTAATACGCTACAGGCAATTGTGGTAAACTACGTAGTTTGTGTAATAACCGGGTCATTATTTCTTGGCCAGGTGCCCTATACTACCGAAATAATCCACAGGAGCTGGGTGCCTTTTTCATTACTCATGGGTGTTGGCTTTATTAGTGTTTTTAATTTGATAGCCTACTGTACCAAAATTGATGGTAT
>CANGSR010000255.1 GCA_947456055.1 Chitinophagaceae bacterium | reverse complement strand
GCCGAAGATTGCTATGGCGCATGGAACCTTTACAAGGCCATAGAAAAGAAGGCCGGCAATAATAACCGACTAGTAATGGGCCCGTGGAGCCATGGCGGATGGGCAAGGGCACAAGGTGAATACCTGGGCAATGTGCGGTTTGGCGGCAAAAACTCTGAATATTACCAGAAGAATATTGAAATACCGTTTTTCGATTATTACTTGCTTAACAAGGGCAATACAGGTAAAATAAAGGAAGCCAATATATTTTTCTCAGGTGCTAATGAATGGAAGACCTTTAGCCAATGGCCAGCTTCAAACGTAAAAAACGAGGATTACTGGCTTAATGCCCATGGCAAATTGAGCAATATTCAAGGTATTGAAATGGAATACAACAAATACACCAGTGACCCTGCCAAACCAGTACCTTATACCGAAGATGTACATTTTCACCGTACCAACGAATATATGACCGATGACCAGCGTTTTGCTGCCCGCCGTCCTGATGTATTAGTATACCAAACAGATACCTTAAGGAATGACCTGACCCTTGCCGGCCCTGTAATTGCTGACCTGAACGTATCAATATCTACTACAGATGCCGACTTTGTGGTAAAAATAATAGATGTATTCCCTGATAATTTCACTTATAACGACAGCCTGGATGGTAAAGGCAATGGCAAACCCTACCCTATGGGCGGTTACCAGATGTTGGTAAGAGGCGAGGTAATGAGGGGCAGGTACCGCAATAGCTTTGAAAAACCAGAAGCTTTCGAACCTAATAAAATTACTAAGGTAACCCTGAAGCTACCTGATGTAGCCCATGTATTTAAAAAAGGCCACCGCCTGATGGTGCAAATCCAAAGTACCTGGTTCCCGCTGGTAGACCGCAATCCTCAACAGTTTGTGGATATCTACCATTGCAACGAATCAGACTTTGTACCCAGCGATATTAAGATATACAGTGGCAGAGAGTATCCATCTAAGATAGTGTTATCGGTGATGCAGTAAGTATAATTTGTAAAAAACAGGGTTCGGCGTTTGTCTTCAGACTACGTCGAGGTGGCTGTCAGTCTCCAGACTGACAAAATGCACTTTAGGGTTATTTTTTTAGAACTTAATAATTCGCAAGTTAGCAGACTTGCTGCCTCCACGACGTATACTAAGTCTACGCCGAACAGAGGTGGATTGCAAATCATTATATCAAAACCAAAAGAGCCACCCGAATACATCAGGTGGCTCTTTTAACTATTTAGCAGATATTAATAGCTCTTAGCAGTAAATGTACCACCTGTAACAGCAGTACCATCGGTAACTGTAAAACTGAAGGTACCTACAATATTAGGAGATACTGATGTAATGGTAATTGTACCTGTTTTTGCTAATTTGTTTGTGGTAGCACTAGTAACGATTTGTGCGAAATTACTGGTCATTGTGCTATCGATGGTAAAAGTACCTGTGGTTTTAGCATAATTGATAAGAAACAATCCTATATAAGGATAGGTTGGAGTAACTGAATTACCTTCAAAACCATAAATTTCGGTAAAGATACCAGAATAACTAGCTGATAAGCAGTTTGAAGAACTGAATGACGTGCCACCTATACTTTCTTTCATAGTATAGCTAGGGGTTGAGTCGCTCTTTGAGCAACCAGAAAACAGTGCCAATCCCATTAAGGCGATGGCTGCAATTGTGAAGATTTTTTTCATAAAATATGTTTGCCCAAAAATAGAAATGGATTTCGAATAATAAAATGATATTTCAATTTTTACAGAAAATTAATTTATATGCAAGCCATTTTTGTAACTGTTAATTAATATTTGCAAGCTCTACATTTCATTTAACTGTTATCCACGTCGCTCAAGTACGTGCTGAAGAAATCCGAACATGATTTATAGTGCACAATTTGTTTTAACGGAAATTATTTTATCTTTATGCATTCCAAAAACACAACCACAAAATGAAAAGATTTTTTCCTGTTGCACTTATTTTTATGCTTGGTTCTATTGCTCTTACTATTTTTTCCTGCTCAAAATC
This sequence comes from Chitinophagaceae bacterium, assembly GCA_947456055.1. Taxonomy (GTDB): domain Bacteria; phylum Bacteroidota; class Bacteroidia; order Chitinophagales; family Chitinophagaceae; genus Nemorincola. The sequence goes on along the minus strand of CANGSR010000255.1, from coordinate 5,383 downwards.
TGTAATTGACCCGGTAGGAATTTACACCTGCACTTGTAGTTATTCTTCATTGGTTACAGGGACTGTAGTTAATCAGGCCCAGTTTACAACTGCCAATATTCCACAGAGCAGTGCGATGTCGCAATGTGATGCACAGGCAGCCAGGCTGACTAAAAATGGGGCTACTGTTGTTTCTTGCCATTTATAATTTTCATTAACCAAATGAATATATTTTTGAGGGCACCTAACAGGTGTCCTTTTTTCGTATCTCAGCATTTTTCCCAAAATTATTATCACTACATTCTATATATTAACTAAAATCACTACTATTGCTGCAAACTTTACCCACCTTCAAAGATATAATATGAGCCACCAAGTAACCATTCCCAAGACACAAAATGCTGTAATTAAATGCACCGCCATCACCTTTATCATCATCATTCTGCAATCGTGCGGAGCAAATTTCAATATGAAATTAAAATTTGCCGCAGCTGCATTGAATAAGACATGCCCCAAAATGATTGATAACCAAACCAGGCTGGATAGTGTAACTGTGCGGCCACATAAGGAAATGGTTTACCATTATACCTTGATAAAAATTATCAAAAACCGCTTTGATATTGATGCGTTTGAGGGCTACATGAAACCCATAATGCAAAACCAACTGAGGACGAATGAAGGGTTGAAATCGTACCGGGAAAATAAAGCCATTATGACCTATGATTATAATGACAAAGATGGCAAGCCTTTATTAGAAATGGTTTTTACACCAGATTTATATAACCATGAAGCGATACCGGCCGACTACCAGGTGCAGTTGAGGTGCGAGGCTAGCATAGTAAACTGCACAGCACCAAATATGCTTGATGAAGTTACAAGACTAGATAGCTCCAGAGCCCTACCTGGTAAAATTTTCGAGACAAACTACACCATAATCTCTACGGAAAAATCAAGGATGAATGCAGAAAAGTTTGCAGAGGAAATGAGGCCCTCGCTCTTAGAAAACATCAAAGAAAACCATGACCTCAGGAGTTTCAGGGAACACAAGGCTATCATTAGCTATAATTACTACGATAAAAATGGCGAGTTAATCACCAATATTTCCATTACCCCAAACGACTATTATCCCGAACCTACTAACTAAATAGGAAGGCCACATCATCTTTTGTCAACTTCTTAATAAAGCCTGCATCTTCCGTTACAAGGTCGTCGGCTAGCTGTTTTTTCTTTTGCTGTAACTGTATTATTTTCTCCTCTACCGTATCCTTACAAATCATTTTGTAGGCAAATATTTTATTCACCTGGCCTATACGGTGTGTTCTATCAATGGCTTGTTGTTCCACAGCCGGGTTCCACCATGGGTCTACAATATATACATAGTCTGCAGCTGTGAGGTTCAGCCCTACCCCACCTGCTTTCAACGAAATGAGGAACACTCTCAAGTTCGGGTCTTCCTGAAATTTCTGCACCTGTTCATTTCGCTTATCAGCTGATGTACTACCATCAAGGTAGGCATAATCAATTTTATCTGCCTTTAGCCGTTCTTCAATAAGGTGGAGCATTTCGGTGAATTGCGAAAACACCAGCAGTTTATGGCCCCCTGCGTTCTCCTCGACTTCACGTATCAGCTCATCCAGCTTAATGCTTTGTTTGGTGGTAATCTCATTATCCTTAACCATTACAGGGCTATCACATATTTGCCTGAGCCGAAGCAGACCTTCAATTACAAAAAGCCCTGCTTTAGCCATACCCTCCTTCTCTATTTTCTCCATTAGCATTACCCGGTAGTATTCCTTATAGCTATTGTAAGCAGCACGCTGTTCCTTGCCCATTTCACACCAAAGAATAGTTTCGGTTTTATCTGGCAGGTCTTTAGCTACCTGGGCCTTGGTGCGCCTAAGCATAAATGGGAATATCAACCTGCGCAGTTGCCCCCCTTTCACCGCATCATTATTTTTATCAATCGGGTTGGCAAATTCTGTTTTGAAAAACTCCCTATTCCCCAATAGGCCCGGGTTAATAAAATTAAACTGGGCATAAAGATCGTAAGTATTATTCTGGATTGGCGTACCGCTCAATATTACCCTGTTCCTGCTTTTCAGTACCTGCAAGGCTCTATTGGTTTGTGAATCAGGATTTTTTATTGCCTGACTTTCATCCAATATTATATAGTGCCAGTCGAACTGAACCAGTTCCTTGAGGTCGTTACGTATTATACCATAGCTTGTAATCACCAGGTCATAAGCCTCAAAATGAGCAGAAGATATTTCCCGCTCATTACCATAATAAATATGGTATTTGATTCCGGGTGCAAATTTCTTTAGCTCATTCTCCCAGTTGTAAATCAATGAGGTGGGGCAAATTACCAAATGGGTAGTACCAGTATATTTCTCCTTGAGGTATTGCAAAAACGTAATGGCTTGCAGCGTTTTACCCAGACCCATATCATCAGCAAGACATCCACCCCAACCAAGTTCATCCAGAGCATGCAACCACTGGAACCCGCTCAACTGGTAGGGACGAAGACTAGCCTTAATACCTTGGCTTGGTTGCACCGATTTAATGCTATCAATATTTTGCAGCTTTTTCTTTTTCTCGTTTATTTCGTCAATTATTGCCTCATTATTTACCTGGCCATGAAGTTCGTCTATAATTGTAAAGTGTAGCTTGCTTACTCTAAGCTTTCCATCCTTCTGTTCTTCACCCATTTTGAGCAAAAGTCCATACTGGTTAGCCCACTCATCAGGAAGTAGTCCGAAGGTACCATCACCCAGAACTACTGTTTTGCGGTTTTCATCCATAGCTTTGCGCACTTCTTTGAGGGCTATAGTTTGCTCACCATAAGAAACCTTTACGCTTACATCAAACCAATCTAGACCACTACCAGTCCTCATTTCCCATTTTGGCTTGTGTGGGTTGTATCTATGTTTCTTAAGGTCTTGTATACCCAATACCGGCACCTTATTTTCAACCAAGCCGGCAATAGTATCAAGGAACCAGTTTTTCTTCATCGTGTCCTCAAAGGGCAAATGAAAAAAGTTATTACCACCAGCCTTATCGAATTTAGGGTGAAGTGCTTTGATGCTGTCAAAGAATGCCTGCTCAGCCTCCGTTTTCCTTTCTATAATGGCATAGGAATTATCAGGCAAGGCTTTTAGTATACTCTCGGGCTCGGCTTCGTAATTAACTACTTGCCCATCATACACATACTGTGGCTGGAATACCAGGAACTTACCATCTAGTTCTTTCAGCAAAACCTGAAATTCGGGTTCGGCGTTAATTAATGTGGCCTTAAGTGATTCAGGTATTTCTATTTTATGCTTCTTTTGCAGTAATGGTAAGATGGTTTTAATCACCTGCCCTTTTGCCCCAATCGGGATTTTTATAAATCCATATTCAAATTGCTTCAACAAATCAAAATCCTCTACATCTTCGGTAATATGGAATTGGTCATTAAATTCAAAAAGGAAACCCTTATATATTTTGCCCTCACCAAGACCCATGGCCTGACCATTAATTACTTTGTTGAGTGTTATTGAAATATACCTACCCTCCTCAGCTACGGTAAATGACAATTCCAATGGATGGGGAGAACATTTTATAGGATTGATATTACTATCTACGAAGTTTGTCTTCTTATTTATGAATACCAGCTCACTGTTGCACAAATAAGGCCAAAACATTTTCACCTGCTTGGTATAGTATTGCCAAAGTGCAAATCTCACATCATCTCCTACCCTGGCCCAATGAAAACTCTTGTCATACAAACCAATAAAGCCAAGAGAGGTTAGGTGCCTTTTGGCCATATCGCTACTAAGCTTTATTAACTGGTCGTAAGTCGCATTATCTAAATCCCTTAGAAGCGGCAAAGTAGCACTTTGGTGAATACTTAGCCTATTGAATTTAAATCCATCATCGGTTCTATAAACCTTAATGCAATCAATATCAAAACCATTTTCGAAATGGGATGATTCCAGATTAATAAGGAATCCTACTTCAAAATCTATGGTAGTATTAATAGATAGGGATGGCCTGTTTATGTTAGATTTTTGGGGTGATAATACTTTTTTAAGATCTTCTAATTGGGTAGTAATATCATTTGTCCACAGCCAGGGTGGTGTCCTCAGGGTCATTTTACCATAGGCATCCACCTTGAATACCAAATCTTCTACTTCCTTATCACCCAGCTTGAGCCCATAAGGCTTTAAGAGCGCCTTCTTTTCAGCATCCCAATCTTTAAATTGGTCAAAGTAGGTTTTACTATTCTCCTTTTCTATGACTATGAAGGCAGCTTTTACATGGTAGCACATTTGCACCTTATCCAGGCAATCGCAACTGTAGTAAAATTGCTCATCCTGGTCATACCTTATGAGGGGATTACAGTGAGTACCTACTTCAGGTTTATGCTCGAATCTTAAGATAACTTGCTCCCTATCTATTGATACGAATCGGGTATTCTTGATAATTAGTGATGATGGTGAACCAAAAAACAGGAGTTGGACAGTTTGAAAAACCGCACCTGGTTTAGATTTAAATGATTTCCAGGATAGGGTGGATGTATTGATTTCCTTTTTTGTAGTTGGAGTTGCCGTAAGCTTATTATCACCAGGAAACGTAGGAATTGATTTTGAAGATTTAGTAGTCTCCTTTTTGGGTGGTTCAGGAATAGCTAATTCTTCCTCGATTATAGCAGTATTTACATTTGAAACAACCTCATATTCAGAATCAGAAATGATAGTGTTCAATTTATCAAAAGACACCGAATGTGCCCTATTAAGAATAAAAATTGCTGCAGAGGCAACATGCCCACAAATTTTGAACCTTTTTATAGAAGCACATGTACAGCCAAAGCGCATATTAGGGGCAGTACATTTAATTGTTACCTCATCAAACTGGGAAGGCGCATTGGGTTTCCTTATCCTCAGTTCGTAATTACCTCCTTTTGATGTAATAAGAGAAATAGAATTCCTGATAAGTGAATATTCACTAAATGCCTTATCCCTAACATCTACTTTCATGTCTACTAAAAAGCTAATAAGCAGATCTTTCTCGTTTGCCATCACTGCAAAAATAATAGGAAAAGCAGGGTTTAAATCAAAATCAGGTGTCTTTTAATTCACCGAATATGAACATTTTAATAGCATAGGATGGGATCTCTATAAAAACATTTGTCAAAATAAGATTTTGATTATTTACTTCCATAGGTACAAGCGTATTGAAAAATAGTACCCATCGCTAGTTAATACGGGCTACAAATGCCCATTTTAAGCCCAAAAAGCCCACAATGTGAAAAAAATACCCTATTTAATTGTCCGTTTCACACTACTTTATCTAAAAAATATAGTAGATTGTGCCGTTAACTGATAATATTAATCATAAAAATTAAATAGCTAACCAGATGGAT
>CANGSR010000254.1 GCA_947456055.1 Chitinophagaceae bacterium | reverse complement strand
GGTTGGATAGAGTATTATATTGTTGAAGGTATTGGGTGTGTAAATGGCCCTTTGTTCCCATTGAATACTGTTTTTTTAGAGAATTGCCAGGTCATTACCTGCTTTAGTAATCATGACAGTATTTCCCCACTAGACCATAAAGTGGGTTATTATTTTGATAATTATAGTAGTTGTGGATTGACTTTCGGAATGGGTGTGCCAAATTTATCAGGTAAATCCCCAATCCAGAAAGTAGCACCTAACCCTATCAATGAATCTAGTAAAATACTACTTCCCTATGCTATTCAATCAGGCACTCTACAAGTTTATAATGCCTTAGGACAATTGGTGGTACAAGAAAAATATACACATTTTGAGAGTATTCCCATAGGTGAGAAAGTATTTGCACCTGGTTTGTATTATTATTTAGTGAGAGATGAAGAAGGGGTAGGGGAGTTTAGAGGGAAGTTTGTGAAATAGGTGATTTTGAGAGGTTAATTGAAAAAGGTTTTCAAAGCAATTTATTATCGAAATTCACTATTAGTTAAAACGAAAAAGCAGGAATGATTTTCACCATTACCTGCTTCCATTTTAAAAGTTATTAGATAAAAATTATCGTGCCCTGCCGCCACCGGTGAACCTGCGCTTATTGCCTGAGTTAAATCCGGCAACTGCATTGGGGCGGTGTACTACTTCTTTGTTTTTAGGCAAGTTTATTTGTACCTGTCCAGATGCTGTGCGGGGGAAAGGATGGCCTTCTACTACCGGTATTTTTTGTGCGGTCAATTTCAGGATATTTCTCCAATCCTGCATTTCTTCATCATCTACAAACGAAGTTGCCATTCCACTTGCACCGGCACGGCCTGTACGGCCTATACGGTGAACATAAGTTTCTGGTACTTCTGGTATTTCATAGTTGATAACATGGCTTAATAAGTCAACATCTATACCACGTGCTGCGATATCTGTGGCAATAAGTGCCCTTATCTTACCTTCTTTGAAATTATTCAGCGCACGCTGGCGTGCATTCTGCGACTTATTACCATGTATGGCTTCAGCAGAGATACCTGCCTTGTCTAGGTCTTTCACCACCTTGTCTGCACCATGCTTGGTTCGGGTAAATACAAGAACCCGGGTAATAGACTTATCCTGAAGCACAAAATTCAACAATTGTTTTTTGTCTTTCTTATCAACCATATACACCGTTTGGCTCACAGTTTCGGCTGTAGTAGCTGCTGGTGTCACCTCTACTTTTTCAGGTTTGGTCAAGATGGTATCAGATAGCTTCTGTATTTCAGGTGGCATTGTAGCACTGAAGAACAATGTCTGGCGTTGGTGTGGCAATTTGGCAATTACCCTTTTCACGTCGTGAATGAAACCCATATCCAGCATACGGTCGGCCTCATCCAGTACGAAAATGGAGATTTCTTTCAAATTGATAAACCCCTGGTTCATGAGGTCGATCAAACGACCCGGTGTAGCAATAAGGATATCAACACCACGATTCAATGCCTGTGTTTGTGCGCCTTGTGGAACACCACCAAATATTACAGTGTGCTTCAACCTGAGGTGAGAACCATAAGCAGCAAAGCTTTCGCCAATCTGTATAGCCAATTCACGGGTAGGTGTGAGTATCAGTACCTTGATGTTTTTGTGTGTACGCTCGGCATGCTCACTGTGCAGAATTTGTAATATAGGGATTGCGAAGGCAGCAGTTTTACCTGTGCCGGTTTGTGCGCATCCCAATAAGTCTCTACGGGCTAGTACTATTGGTATTGCCTGTTCCTGAATAGGTGTAGGATTTTTATATCCTTCTTTCTCCAGCGCCTGTAAAATAGGGGCTATGAGGTTTAACTCGTTAAATGTCATTATGATTTAAATAAATTATGTGCTGTATATGGAACTGATTCTTAGTCTAAATTCATCAATCAGTAATTCAAAAGGGAGAATGGCTTATGCCTCTATACCTGGAATCAGGGGATTGTCGATTGTTGGGACGCAAAAAGGGTCGGAACACAGCGTTTTAAAAAAACAAAGGTACGATTTATTTCATTGATTCGTTCTATGAGGCAAACATTAACATTTGGTAGTATTTATTTATGTCAATCCTAACCATGAGTTAACATGGATACATTAGAGGTGATTTATTTATCCACCTGGATCTTCCCTTTTTCGTCTTTCGAAATCAGCATCCTTACACTACCCATAGATGGTTTGCCCTCAAGAAAATAGATGTACTTTTTATGTTGTTCCAAAGTGACACATGGGGAACACTTATAAATGAATGGGCTTTGGCGTTCCATTGCAAATGAATCCACCTTTCTTTGGGCAATGTTTACATAATAGCCATGCATCATATGGAGGTCAGGGTCAGTTTCGTAGGTGGCGATGCCTAGTTCGGTAAAGCCATTGGGGTTGTCTTTATTAATGATGCAATTGCAGGCTGCATTATAGTAATAATGATAATTGGTATCGGCAGGATCTTTAGGTGCTTCGGCTACCTTGTGGGTGGTAGCGCATGAGAATAGAGGCAATATCAATAAGATTATGGCGTATTTAAGGTGACCCATTTTGTATAATTCAGACTTAAAGGTAAGGTAGAAAATTGTTTTGTGTTATTGTAAAGATGAAAATGTTATAGGAAATTATTCATTATTGCGCCATAGGGCATCTACGAACCACTTCTTTGAATCATAAAATTCACCTATTGGGGAGAAGCCTGATTGATAGGCTATGGTGTGGGTATCTTCTACGGTGTATTTTTGGGATATTTCCATATAGATAAGTTCATCTTTGGCAAAATGGATACTACCCATTGAGCCAATCTGAACTGATTGCTCAATTTTACTTGCAAGGTAACTTATACAGGCACCACTTCCCAGATCATAAATTGGGGAGTGCTCAAACTGGTCTAAATCGAAATCGGCGCCAAGTGTATTATTGATACGTTTTAGCAGGTTGAGATTGAATCGTTTAGTAATGCCTGCTTCGTCGTTATAGGCATTCAAAATTACACTAGCGTCCTTTTTCAGGTCGAAGCCAGTTATTAGCAGGTCACCCGGTTTTAGATATTGCTTTAGGTGCCTGAAAAAAGATGGATTCTCCGTTAATGGGAAATTGCCAATACTTGAACCCAGAAATAGGACTACCTTATTTTTTGCAGATAACTCGTTTAATTTTTCCAGCATAGCCATGTAATCACCATTAAGGCCATGGATATTAATACCGGGTATCCGATTTGGAAGGCTGGTATTTATCTGGTTAATAATGTTTTCGGAAATGTCGATGGGGTAGTAGGTGAAATGTTTATGGGTGACTAATAATTCCCTAAGTAGGTATTCAGACTTGGTACAATCCCCGGGGCCTAATTCTACAAGGTCGAAATCTGCTAAATTACCATTTATAGACTTGGCAATATTTTTGCTTTGGTTCACAAAGATGTCCAGTTCACATTTGGTGAGGTAATATTCGGGGCAATCCATTATCTCCCTGAATATGCGGTCGCCCTCCTCATCGTAAAAATACTTGGAGTTCAATGATTTTTGAGGTGCACTTAGCCCTTCCCAAACATCCTTTAAGAATTCATTCATGGTGTATTATTTAGCAAGCCTAAGGCCTGTGTATTGCCAGCGAAGGTAAGGATGAAAAAAGTTACGGTAGGTATTTCTACTATGATTGGGTGGGGTAGCCACTGATGCACCACGCAATACCATCTGATTGACCATAAACTTACCGTTGTATTCACCAACAGCCCCTGCAGCTTTTGCAAAACCGGGATAGGGCAGGTAGGCGCTATTGGTCCATTCCCAACGTTGCCCCCAAGTGAATAGGTGTGATGCAGCTTCCCATTCAAATTCGGTAGGCAATCTCATTCCCTTCCATGCGGCAAATGCGGATGCTTCATAAAAATTAATATGGCAAAGTGGGGCATTAGCATCAACCTTTTGTAATCCATTTAAGGTGTAATTATGCCATTCGCTATCTATCAAATACCAATACATAGGGGCTGTGCAATTATTTTTCTTCACCCAATCAAGCCCTTCGGCATGCCAATAGGTATGGTTGGAATATGCACCATCATTGATGAAATCAATGTACTCCTGGTTGGTAACTAATTGCGAGGCAATTGAAAAGGTATGGAGGTAAACCTTATGCCTACCCAGCTCATTATCGAAACAAAATTCAGTGCCATTATATCCTATTTCATAGATGCCTTCAGGAATATATAGCCATGTTGATGGTTCTTTAGGAGTCATTGTAACAATAGGCACATCGGTATATGCAGGGAATAATGGGTTATGACCAAGAATATACTTTATGTCAGTCATCAATAATTCCTGGTGCTGTTCTTCATGGTTAAGGCCGAGAACTATTAGCTCCTTTAATTCAGTACTTAAATCATTGACCAGCAATTCGTTCATCGCCTTGTCTACATACTTTCTATAAGAATAAATATCTTCAACTGATGGCCGGCTTAGGTTGCCCCTGTCGGTTCGAATGACCCTTGCCCCAAGTGTTTCATAATAGCTGTTGAAGACGAAATTGTAATGGGAGTCGAATTCAATATAACCAAGTAGGAAAGTCTTTAATATCATTGTTTCGAAAAACCAGGTGGTATGCCCCAGATGCCACTTAGGTGGGCTCACATCAACTATTGGCTGCACCACATAGTCCTCTGTTTTCAGTGGTTGGCATATTTGTTCGGTACGTTGTCTTACCTCCCTGTATTTATCAATGAGACTCATTGCTGCAATTTCGTAAATCTTTAGCTACTTATAATTATTTTTTTATCACCTTTTTATACTGTACTCCTTGTTCATTCTTAACCATCAGGCAGTAATTTCCGCTGGGTAGATTACCAATATTAATACTTCTATTATTCAAGCCCACCTTTTCCTCATAGGTAGATTGGAGAAATATCCTACCTAATAAATCGCTGAGTACTAACTCGTAATGCCCTGATTGGGTGGAATTAAATGTTAGATTGATTTCATTAATAGCGGGGTTTGGGGTAATGTTGATTTCATCATTTAGCTTGGAGGTGCTTTCAATGGATGCTCCCACACAGGTTTTAATACCATAAAATACAATAGAACTCATTCCATTTGCTATTAGCGATAGTCCGAAATTGTATTCAAATACAGCTATTGTGTCAGGTAAAATAAAATAAACTGTATCTGCTAAGTTACCTCTCATTACCCCCGTACTATTCCAATTGTAAGACCTTACGTAAAAATTTCCAATTTGAAATTCCAATAAAACAATAGGGTAATTTGTCGCCATTTGCCAATCATCACCATAACCTGCACCTTCAGATATGCCATTGAAACCGTGGCCAATAACCCTGAAAGTATCACAACCTAACATGGAAACATCATTGACTTTTGGTCGCCATTCATAATTTGGCTCGCCATCAGGCATGTATTCATAGTATTGCCGATCTCCAATTCGTGAGTATAAAACACTGCCGTCCGGCAAATCCAGAAAATGAAATACATAGGTAGGTAGGGGCAGAGAATCCTGACCATTGGGTGCTTTTATTTTTATAAAGGAATCGGTGCGGTAGTCAAACTCATAGAACCAGGAGGGGGTAGGGAAGTGGTCTGCTGAAGTGGGTACTGGTGAAAGTACACAAAGCAATTTGCCATTTTTCATCATGGCTGCTGGTGCGTCAGGAGCACCAAGTCCTGCAGGCATATGTGGACCAGTGGCCCATGTTCCTGGGCTGGTAGTACCAGATGGGGTATAATAGGCAGTATTTCCTGTAGCACCCAGAAAAAATGCCCTGCCATCTGGCAAAAGTAATCCTGCCCCGGTTTCAGCACCAAAGTTATCATATAGTGCCACTGGTACATTTGCATCATGTATCCACAATCCGGTAGATGGTATATACCTTTCGGAAGTTAGCCTTTGCATATCTACAAAGAGTATACTCTCATCAGGTAACTTCACCCAGGCAGCCTCGTCATGGTTACCTAAAGATGAAGGGGCTGTGGAATAGGTATTAGCAAGCGGGTCATAAAGCACATTTTGTAGGGCCGTAGGTTGAACAAGGGCTTGTAAAACCTTGCCATCAGGCAGGATTTCAGAATTTCCATCTAAAATTTGATCGGAAAAACCTGGTAGAGGTGGTGCCATCGTCCATGTATTGGTAATTGGGTCATAGACTTCACCTTTGTTAATCCCAGTACCGAATTCACCACCAGCCACATATACACGCCCGTCTTTTAGAATCTGTGATGAAAAATAGAGTCGTGTATCGTGCATAGGTGCAATACTGTCCCAGGTGCCATTAATAAATGATCCGCCTCGTAAAAATACGCTACCATAATAACTATCATGAACATTAGGTCTTAAAACATTCCACCTATTACCAAGGGTGTCACCATCTACAGCCGATGTTTTGCATATAACCCTACCATCCGACAATAAGAGCATTACGCCCTGGTTTTGGTTTGGGGCAGGTTGGACTATTGGAAACCAGGTACCTTGTGCATAAAGTGTATGGGATGCAACAACCAAAAGCAAGGTAAGGGTAATACCCTTTAAGGTTTTTGATAATTTATCTGGTAAATTCGGATTTTTGAAAGTAAGGCTTTGTTCTACCATTTTAAGGTCATTGATTTTGTGCCAATCAAAGTTAATCCTAAATCTCTTGTTCATTATTAAGCCAACAATATTTTCCCTTTTATTTGGAGATGTAAAATGGGGTAAATGATGACCCGAAAATAAATTTCCAGTTTGATTACTTGGTGCTAGCTTTTTTTGGTACTATTGATGTAGTAATTTTCTAAAACTGATAATATGAAAAATAGTTTAGCCAAGGTGGGTCTGGCAATAATGATGATGGTAGTTTGTATAAATGCCAATGCAAAAGAGCCTAAGAATTATAAATACCAGTTCAAAGCTGAGTGTAATTGCATAGTAAGCAAAAATAACCCAGCCGGAATTACCAAAATGACGGTATATAGTTATACCAACGACCCATTAATACATGATCTGGCAGCCTATTATGGCCTACAAACTAAGGATAAGGTAGATACATTCAGCTTTGCCAATGTAAACCCTACGCAATACATCTGCTATCCATGCCTAAATATCCAACCTAACTCTAAGTATGTGTTTTACCTCCCAGGTAAGGAAGATATGGATGAGGTGATGATATTACTGAAAACTGACGATAAGAAAGTAGTTAGTGAGATTAAGTAGTGTTAGGTTAATTGTCTATACAATCGATTCGTCTCAAAAAAATGAGATAAGATTTATTTGCACATTTTCTTAAATCCAACCATTTAACTCCCTTGTAATAAAGAATAAGGCCAGGCTTATAACCTGGCCTTATTTATAATTAATTTCCCGGAGTGCCTGGTACGGGGACTGGTACTAAATTGTTTCGGTTTTCCTGTGCTGGGTACATTTTCATGTAGTGCGGGTAGTTTTGTTCCGGTTGC
>CANGSR010000253.1 GCA_947456055.1 Chitinophagaceae bacterium | reverse complement strand
TTCGTGCTCCAATTCATTGCTTTGGAAGAATACTCCCTTACGGTTATTGGGGATAATCTTGGTCGTTTCTTCGTTTTGATGCACCCAAAGTTGGCCACCATCGGCATTTACCCAATCGTTATTCAGATAGGTAATCAATGAGAATTTCCGGTTGCTATCACTTTTGAACTGGTCCTTATGCCGCTTGTAAAAACTGCCCTCATCATAAACCGCAAAATGAAATTCGTAGGCATTGATACCTGTATAGCAGGTTTTATTAAGGTATTGGATAAACTCCTCTATAAAATCCAGAAATTCTAGTTCGTCACTCTGATTATTCTTTTTATCCAGCCAATGGATTTTATCACCCCTGATTTTTGCGTTTAGGTCGTGCAATTTACTATTACCAATACCGGCACTGATCAGAAGGTCTTCGGAATGCAACTTACCTATGTGCTTTTGAAGCAGACCGGCCAGCCGGGCAGTCAGAAAAAGGTCAGAAATGCCTATTTTATTTTGTACAAACCCCTCGATAATCTCTTCAAAAGTCTCCTGCATGCCGTGGGCGGAAAGGTAGTCTTATATACTGGATAAAGCTAAAATGAACATTAAAATAAGCCCAGAAACTTAAGAACTTGCAAAAATTAGGGATAACAGTGCTATTTTACGTTTAGGATTACTACTTTAGCGGGTTAATTCCATTTAAACAGCCATTATTATTTATCCATAATCTAACCCGATGTCAACAATTAAGGAACAGCTTTATATTCTTTGTGTTACCTATGTGAAAAACAAGGAAATAGAAATGAAGAAGGCAATAGCTGAAGCCCAGGAAGCCGCAAATGAAGAAACTAAAAGTAGTGCTGGTGACAAATTTGAAACCGGCAGGGAGGTAATGCAACAGGAAATTGACCTTAATCTCATTCGCCTGAATGAACTAGATAAAATGAGGCAGACCCTGGAGAAAATACTGCCTAGCCAAAAGAGTTCATCAGTGGCACCAGGGTCGGTAGTGCGTACCAATAATGGCAATTATTATATCTCTATAAGTGCTGGTCAGCTAAAGGTGGATGGTCTTACCTATTATGCTATTTCGGCAGCATCACCAATCGGGTCTAAGCTTGCAGGCTGTAAAGCCGGAGACCAGTTTGAAATGAATGGGAAGAAGTTTATTGTAGAGGGGGTTATATAATACCGTTTTCTTTTTGGGTATCAATTGCTTTACGTAAACATTTAGGGCATAGGCATTGGGCATCTATTGCAACTGGCATAACCGGAGGTAAATTGAAGCACCAGCATCCCGAAGGATTGCAGGTGAATGTAGCTCCACATTGTGGGCAGGTTGTGGTATTTGCTTTATTATTATCCATAATTAAAACATAAAAGGAATTTGCTAGGTATAGCTTAATTCCCCTGACCTCTGGGCACATCACCTACCCTTTTCCACCCTATGCTATCCGTTTTCTTGCCTAATTTATCCATTTTATCAGCCATGGTGGTGAGGTATTTTGGGCCCCAATTGGCACAATAGATTTTTTTTACCGCCTTTTTATTATACGTTATGGTATAATAAAGCTGTGGCAAGTCGGGAATTTGGTTTTCGTAAAGTTCCTGGCAGGTATCAATTCGGTAATTACTATACTGGTCCAATAGTTTATTTGCCACTGCCTTATTTATATTCTTCTGGTACACTCCGGTATCATCTACAAACCTGAAACCTGTATAGGTAAGCAAACCATTTCGGTCAACTTTTAGTGCATAATCGGGGCACCTGCCAAAGCAAGTACCATGGTGCACCTCCACCGATGCTATTTGATCCACTACATTCTTCTTCTTCTTGGCACGCTTAGCCATTGCAGGGCTAACCAATAATATTGCAATAATTACCAACAATACATTTTTCATTCCACCTTATTATAGGTTGCAAGTTATCTAATTTGCGTCAAACTGATTCTATTTCAAAGTACTACCTACCCCGCCCAATCTTATAATTGTGTTAATAGCGGTGATGGTTATCACATTTTTTGTTACTTAGACGTTCCTAATGAACGAGAAACCACAATGCTCCAAATAAAAGACTATAAAAAACAATTTGCCAATCATCTGATAGTGGGTATCCCCTCGCTTTTATTACCTCATAATATCTATTGGCTAAAGGGAGAAAATGGCAGCGGTAAGACAACTCTGATCAAGTCAATAGCCGGACTTATTCCTTTTGAGGGCAGTATTAAAGTGAATGGGGTTGATATACACCAAAACAGAAAGGACTATCGCTGCATAGTAAACTATGCCGAGGCAGAACCTCTCTACCCTGGCTTCCTTACCGGTAATGACCTCTTAAGCTTCTACGCCAAAACAAAGGGCGCAACAGATACCCAGGTGCAAAATATTATGGCCGCTACAGGCATAGAAAAATATGCAGGAAGTAAAATAGGCACCTATAGTAGCGGTATGGCAAAAAAGCTATCCCTTTCCCTTGGTTTCTTGGGTAATCCTAAATTGATATTACTCGACGAACCATTGATAACCCTTGACCTGGAATCGGTAGCAATATTGCAAAAGCTGATGGAGGAATACTATAGCCAAGGTGTTTCCTTCCTCATTACCTCTCATCAGGAAATACACTTCCCTACCCTCTCGCCTTCCCGGTTAATGGTAAAAGACAAAACCATATCAATAATATGATAGGGATATTGAACAAGGTAATTACCGGCAGGTTTTATAAAGTGAATGCAGGCTTTTTCCTGCTGCTCATTATGTTGTTTTTCGGCATTATACCCGGCAAGCAGGCTATAGATTTGCAATATGCCCTAATGCAGGCTATTACAGGATCATATGCATTCCTGGGGGTGGCGATGCTGGTTTGGCTGGCCTATAATGTTAAGTGCATTTCGTTTTTCCTTAAAGAAATACAAATGCCTGAAAATGGCTTTTTGGTGAATCTACAAGCATTGGATAACCAAAAGCAGTTCTTCCTATTATTAGAATGTCAGGCTGGTTTGTATATGCCAAGTCTGGTTTATGGTGTGTTTACTGCTATGGTTGGTTTCAAAAATCATTTTTATCCTCAGGCTGTATTAGTATTAATATTCCAGATAATTATGGTGTTGCTTGGTACATATATTTATGCCAATAGTATCAACTCCACCTACAAAAAGCCCTTTATTACCCTTCCTTCATTCAATCTATTCTCTAAAAAAAGCTACCCGTTTTACCTTTTACATTATTCTTTGCAAAACAAAAAGGGCTCTTTTATCGGGATAAAATTCTTCTCCCTCCTGCTATTGCAGGCAATGGTAGCAGCCAATGCCGATAAACTTAGCAAGGAAGCTATATGTGTATTAATTATGTTCCTTATTTCTGCCCATTCCCTGCTACCGATGTCTTATGTTAGTTTTATGGAGTACGAATTGAGTTTTCTGCGCAATCTGCCTATCCCTACTTTAAAAAGGTTTTCGGTTTATGTACTTACCTATTCATTAATATTCTTGCCCGAATTGTTATTCCTTCTTTGGAATGCCCAACAGGTTTTGCCATTACAAATTATTTTATCACTCTATGCCCTGGCTATAACCCAGATGTGTCTCTACACTTCCCTGCAATACCTGAAAAAGATGAAATCGGAACGATATACATTTATCGTCTTTGGCTTGTTCTTTTTGAACTTGCTACTTTTAGCATCCACTAACTTGTGGGTACTGGCTATAATTGAGGCAATAGCCTCGACTCTTTTATATACATTCCTATATAACCAATTTGAATTACCCGGCGAGAAGAAGGAATAACCAGTCTAAGGTAAAACATCAAAAAACAGCTTATCTAAGGGTTCTACTGCATAAAAACAATCAGTTTACCCCTCTTGTATTAACATTTCCCTAAACTTAGTCATTTTATTCACTTTCAGGTCGTTAAGTGATGGCCAAACCTGCTTCTTCTTTGAGAAAAATAATTACTTTAGCCGCCTAAATCATGGATATGAACTTAGCAATCATTGGAACGGGCTATGTAGGATTAGTTACCGGAACTTGCTTCGCAGAAACTGGAAATAATGTAATGTGTATTGATATTGATGAAAAGAAAATCAATAATTTAAGACAAGGCAAATCCCCTATTTACGAACCTGGTCTTGATGTGCTTCTGGAAAGGAATATCAAGGAAAAAAGAATCACTTTTACAACCGATTTGGCTGATGGAATCAAGGATGCCCGTGTAATTTTCCTGGCACTACCTACCCCTCCTGGCAAAGATGGTTCGGCTGATTTGCAATATGTATTGGATGTGGCCTCGTCTTTGAGTAAAATCATTACCCGCTACACCGTAATAGTAAATAAGAGTACCGTGCCTGTAGGCACTGCCGAAAAAGTTCATGCTGTACTGGCTGCTCACCTAAGTACCGAACTTTTTGACGTAGTATCCAATCCTGAATTTTTAAGGGAGGGTGTGGCTGTTGACGACTTCCTTAAACCCGACCGTGTGGTTATTGGTACTTCATCAGATAAGGCACGTAAGGTAATGGATGAATTGTACCAGCCATTTGTTAGGCAGGGCAACCCTATCTACTTTATGGATGAGCGCAGCTCTGAAATGACTAAATATGCAGCCAATTCTTACCTGGCTATGCGTATTTCGTTCATGAATGAGATGGCTAACCTGTGTGAAAAAACCGGGGCTAATGTAGACTGGGTGCGTATAGGCATGGGTAGCGATAGCCGCATAGGCAAGCGCTTCCTTTTCCCAGGCATAGGTTATGGTGGTAGTTGTTTCCCTAAGGATGTGAAAGCTTTGGCATTTACAGCTTTGGAACAGGATTATGATTTCAGCCTAGTAAAAACGGTGATGGATGTAAATGACCGTCAGAAATTGGTTCTGGGCCGCAAGGTGCGCAACTATTTCGGCAGTGATTTAACGGGATATACTTTTGCTATCTGGGGTTTGGCTTTCAAACCAGAAACTGATGATATTCGGGATGCTCCGGCTCTGGATCTAATTAAAGAATTGACAGAAGCAGGTGCCAAACTAAGGGTTTATGACCCTGAGGCTATGCCAAACGTAAAACAGATTTTTGGTGATAAAATCAACTATGCAGATAGCCAATACGATGCAGTTACAGATGCAAGTGCACTGATAGTGGTAACTGAATGGAGCGAATTCAGGAACCCTGATTTCGACAGGATATATGAAACATTAAAACATCCTGCGATTTTTGATGGCCGTAACGTATATTCGTTGGAGCGTATGGAACAACTAGGCTTTTATTATGAAAGCATAGGACGTAAAATCGTGCATCCGCAGGTGGTACCGGTAAAGTAAAAGTTAAGGGTTAAAAGTTAAAACAAAAAATGTAAAAGCTAAAGGTTAAAAGTTAAAACGTATATAAGTTAAAAGCTAAAACGTTTACAAGGAGATAGCGTAAAATTCAAAAAATCTTCCTATACTAGGAAATGCATATCCCCTTCGTCTTTTTACTTTTTATTTTTTACTTTTTACTTTAAATAAAAACATATGTCAAAACGTATTCTTATTACCGGTGCGGCCGGATTCCTGGGGTCTCATTTGTGCGACCGCTTTATTAAGGAAGGTTATGAGGTTATTGGCATGGACAACCTGCTGACAGGCAATATCAAAAATATTGAGCACCTGTTTCCCCTCAAGGAATTCCAGTTTTACCATCATGATGTCACCAAGTTCGTTCACGTACCTGGGCAGATTGATTATATCTTGCATTTCGCATCACCGGCTAGTCCTATCGACTATCTGAAAATGCCTATCCAGACTTTGAAAGTAGGAGCATTAGGTACACATAACCTGCTAGGTTTAGCAAAATCTAAGGGTTCGAGGATTTTAGTAGCCTCAACATCCGAAGTTTATGGCGACCCGTTGATACACCCTCAGGTGGAGGAATATTGGGGTAATGTGAACCCGGTAGGACCACGTGGGGTATATGATGAAGCTAAACGATTCATGGAAAGTATCACCATGGCATACCATACCTTCCATCAGTTGGAAACCAGGATTATTAGGATTTTCAACACCTATGGTCCCAGAATGAGACTAGATGACGGACGTGCATTGCCAACATTCCTGAGCCAGGCATTGAGGGGTGAAGACATTACAGTATACGGTGATGGTTCCCAAACCCGTTCTTTCTGCTATGTAGATGATTTGGTTGAAGGTATTTATCGTCTGCTCTTATCTGATTATAGCAGTCCTGTAAACATTGGTAACCCATCTGAAATTACCTTGTTGCAGTTTGCCGAAGAAGTATTGGCATTAACAGGTTCTAAATCAAAAATAGTTTACGAACCCCTACCCCAGGACGACCCTAAACAGCGCCGCCCAAATATCACCAAGGCACAAACCCTTCTTGGCTGGGAACCAAAAATTGACCGCCACGAGGGTCTAAAAAGGACATTGGAATATTTTAAGTTGCATATATAATCTTATTCGGAACATATCTAAAAAGCGATGTTGTAGTTATACGGCATCGCTTTTTTGTTTATTACGCAAATACAATTAATGCCAAAATCTTCGTATGTCAGGTCTTATAATCAAACTTACCAAAAAGCCAAATTAAAAGAAAAAGCCAAATAATCTTGAAGCGGCAATTCCCCCTTTGTGCGTAGGCTTTGAGCGTCAGCGAAGGGGGTTAGGGGGATGTTATCAATATATTTTATATTTAAAATTATCAGATTGACCCATAAAGGTAAAAAACCGAAGGGTTGATATTATTTCGCCATCTACCTGCAAATAATATCAACCCTTCAGGGTTTGCCATCGTTTTCCATCCAGTTTCTACAAAAATACCAACCCTTCGGGTTTAGAAAATTTGGTTGGTTTGTCCCTTTACCTTATCCTGCATTGCTACATCTCCACATCTTTTATTATTTTTGAACTATGAATATTCATAAACTTCAAATAGAAGGGTTTAAATCTATTGGCAAAATTGAACTGATAGCCCCCAATCCTTTTAGTGTTTTCGTAGGTCCCAATGCCGCCGGAAAATCAAATATTTTTGAAGCACTTGAGTTCTTTGAAATGTGTGATAAAATGGCAGTTGATGTTGTTATAAAAAAATTTGGCAATATAAATGATTTAGTTTCCAAAAATCTCCATAAAGAAAATATCCAATTCTACTTCGATATTTCATTGACAAGTATAAACCCTCTACTTAAAATACCATTAAAATTTGATGGCGAGACACTCCTGGGCTATAGCTTTAATGATTGGAGAAAAGAAGCTTTTGAAGGCTTTAGGAATGATCTACCTCCACGATCATCAAGATTCATAGATGATATAGAATATTAACAACTTTCAAATTTCTCAAGAATAAGAATTGGTGAACCAGATTCCAAAGTAAGAAGAAGAAACCAGGATGATTCCCGCCTAAACTCCGATGCATCCAACCTTGAAAAAGTGCTCAAACGCATATTACAAAATGAGCAAAACAGGGAAGAAATCAGCGAGATAC
>CANGSR010000252.1 GCA_947456055.1 Chitinophagaceae bacterium | reverse complement strand
ATGTAGGAGGTTCTCCATAAACGAGTCCGCTTTCAAGGAGGCACTTTTGAAATTTGAAGAGTGGGAGTTAGCTGAAATAAACGCGGATAATTCAGTTATAAAAATTTCTGATCAAGTATTCTCAACCTACTTTTTTTATCGTACTTTTTTAAGAGACTATATATTAGACTTTAATATTTTGCTTCATCATTATTTTGAAAATTATTCACAACGGTTTAATGATACCGTAATTGCGGCAAACAGCACATTTGGCTATGAAAATGTTATGAAAGTAGTTGACCCATATTTATCTAAATACTGGGGTACAATTAGCAATAATCAGGCTATCGCGATGCAATTCTTAAAATTGTTTTGGCTTTACAGACATGAAGATATCCTAGAATTGGCGGAAAAAATTATACTTTAATTGCCAGAACCTGTAAAGTCTAAGTATACATATTCTAAGGATAACAATAATCGAGGTTTTCTTAAAAAAGATGATATTCTTTTGCTGTTATCAAAATGTTTTAATCAAACCAATTTCAGTTATAAAGATGCATTGGAGCTAGCATTGGAGTATACAATTAAGAAGCCAGAATGCTATCAACAGTTGCAAGATGCTATAATTGAAAATTTCAACATTGATATAGATGATTTAGCTTCTAAATGCGATAGACAACAAAGACTCTTTTATTTCTTAATTGAAAAATTGGGAGAAGGGGCTTTATTTGAACAGGCATTATTTAATACTCTTCCAACGTTGCTTAGAAAATCGTTTAGTACGCACAGACACGATAATATCAATTTACTTAAAAAGCCTTTACACATTGCTACGGGTATAGAAACTGTTAAAGACTTAAGGATCTCAATTTGGAGGTTTATTATTGATAATTACAAAAATTATAAAGAAAAAGTTGATGATTATTTACGCTCATATATAGATGAATTTAGAGAGGGTGTAAAAGCTGTTTATGAATTAGATTTTCCGTTTTTAGACAGTTTGTTTCGGAAACATTTTAAGAAGACGTCGATTTCCGATGTATTTATTATACAAGATATCCTCTACCGATTAAAAAGGCTTGGTATTAAAGCTAAAGAAAGGGAAATACTTGTTACGAGATTTTTGTCAAGTGATTATCAAATATATCTTCTATTGCGACATGACAGACTTCGTGATAAAGAGGAGTATGATTTTGACAATTATAATGAATTCGAACTGTTAAAAGAAGCTGAGATTAGAAAGAGTTTCATGTTCAAATCATTGCCCGAATTTAGGAAATTTTATCTATTGTATCAGGAAATTAGTCTAATAAAAGATCGAGGAAATGATCGCATCTCAATATCCTTAGATATTATTTTACATGAACATGCTTTGCATTCTATCTCGTTTACATTCCAAATGCTGCAGGAAATAATTAAAAGTGGGAATCCTACAACATTCTATCCTAGAATGCTCTTAGAAATATTATTTGAAGATCAAAATAAGGACTTAAGTGTTAAATATTATCACTTGATTAAAACTTCGGACTTCAGTTCAAAAGATTTCTGGGTATGGTATTTTTATTACTTTTTACCGCAATATCGTGTTGATACGGAATACACCCTGGATATCCTTGCGTTTTTAGCAACATCTGCTACCAGTGTCTGTATTGAGTTTTCTGTTTTTCAAAAATTTATACATATAAATAATAACATATATACTGATGCGCTAAGCAGAATAGTCGCAAACAAACAGTCAAGGGCGAAAAATATATATATTGATCATTATTTTTTTGATAAATACATAGGTTATTACCAAAAAAGACTTGATCTATTAAGGGCAGTATATATAATCTTAAAGGCCGAAAGAGACCATTTCGATCATAACTGTATGATATTCTTGTCAATTGTTAGGCTCGATAATACTTTCTTCCTTGACTATATTAAGCTAATTGCAAAAGATAGCATGTCTTTTCAATTAAGAGAATTTGACCACCTTTCAATAATTTGGCAGTTAGATGACGCTAATGTAATAATTGAGGCGGCATTAGACCATTTGCTTTCATTGAATGGTCACTATGTATCACGTGATCTTTGTATGTCTCTATTTAAAAATATTATAGCAGAGCAGCACCTAATGGTTATTGAGTTTTTAAAGGAGTATTTAAAAAAACGAGTTACCGACAGTAAGACTGTAAATCTTGTTTTCTATTGTATTCGAAATGCATTCCCTCGTTATTGGCATGAGTTTCTTTTGTATTATCTATCAATCAATTCTGATTTTGAGGCGTTTAAGGAACTTCAATTACTCAACGATCACTTTTCAAGCAATGGAGACGTGATATGGTCAGACGTCAAAGCCGCTCAACTACAAAGTGTTTTGGACTTAATTGAAACCTTAATTGTTAAAAAATACAGATATAATAAGCACAAAAATCATCTTAAGGTTTGGATAAATAATGAAAAACGGTTTGCCGATCACGAGCGGAAACTGAAATTTCAAAATAGAGATTGGCATTAAGTTTTACTGAGTGCATTAGAGATAGTTCATTCGCAACAACTTGGGGTAAGAATCTTAGAAAAAATTATCCGATTTACAATGAAATTGTAGGTATCCGTGTATATAAAACATAAAACAAAAGGATTCAAATTTCGTTGAAACCCATTTTTTAAAGCTAGTGGCCTCGCCTGGAATCGAACCTCATTGACCATCCGGAAAAAATCCACTCTTCAACCTTTTCAATAGAATTATAATTTTTTCTCCTAAAAAGTGAAATTCAAATACCAAATTCCATAAATATTCAGCTAGGAACGGTTACCTAATAAATTGCACAACCTGGCTTGTTCTTTTCCATTTTTTATGCGTTGAATCCCGATGGCTATCGGGATAAATAGGTCGCTATTCGCAGATTTTACGCCTGTAAAAAAAGAAAAATAACTACGTCAACTTGTACAATTTATTATGTAAAAGTTCCTTATCTTTGCACTCCCGAAAAAAAAATTAAAAAAAGAGGGAACAAATAAATTGGAAGATCAAACAATTCATTCAGAAACAACCGGAACATCAACGGATGAGTCCGTACAAACCACCGCCGAGGCAACTGTAGAAACTACCGTAGCCGAAGCCCCTGCAACAGAACCTACTGCGGCAGAAAACGAGGTAATTGAATCTCACTGGCAAACATTAACTGAAGCAGCTCCGGCTGGTTTACCTTCAGCTGATGCACCAGCACAAATGTCGCGCGCTGCGCGCCATTACTACACTGTAGCTTCTGAAACATCTCACGATGATTTCGACTGGAGTGTTGACAAACGCAATGTTGCTTCTTACAAAGAAGACGACAGGGTGAAGTATGACAAGGTATATGGTAGTACTTTCAAATCAATCGCAGAAAGCGAATTGCTGAGTGGTGCTATTGTGGGCCTTACAAAAACTGACGTTATTGTAAACATCGGCTTCAAATCTGATGGTATGATTTCGTTGAATGAGTTCCGCGATATGCCAGAAATCAAGATCGGCGACGAGATTGAAGTAATGGTAGTGGAAAAAGAAGACAAACATGGTCACCTCCACCTGAGCCGCAAACTAGCGCGCGCAGCCCGTGCTTGGCAACAGATTGTGGACTTCTACAAAACAGGCGAAGTGGTTACAGGTACTATCACCAGCAAGACCAAAGGCGGTCTTATTGTGGATGTATATGGCCTGGAAACATTCTTACCTGGTTCACAGATCGACGTGAAGCCTGTTACAGATTACGACCAGTACGTGGGCAAGACCATGGACTTCAAGGTTGTGAAGATCAACGAAACTATCCGCAACGCTGTGGTGAGCCACAAGGCGCTGATAGAAAGCGATATCGAACAGCAGCGTAGTGTGATCATCGGCCAGCTTGAAAAAGGTCAGGTACTTGAAGGTACTGTTAAGAATGTTACCGACTTCGGTGCGTTCATAGACCTTGGTGGTGTTGACGGATTACTATATATCACAGACATTAGCTGGGGCCGAGTAACGCACCCAAGCGAAGTGCTGCATAATGGCCAGAAACTGAACGTGGTGGTTCTTGACTTCGATGACGAGAAGAAACGTATCAGCCTTGGTCTGAAACAATTAACTCCTCACCCATGGGATAACTTACCAGTAGAAATAGTGGAAGGTGCACATGTGAAAGGTAAGGTTGTAAACATTGAAGATTACGGTGCATTCCTTGAAATTATGCCAGGCGTAGAAGGCCTTGTACACGTTTCAGAAATTACTTGGTCTTCTCAACCAATCAATGCTAAGGAATTCTTCAAATTAGGCGAAGAGTACCAGGCAGTAGTAGTAACACTGGATAAAGACGAGCGCAAGATGAGCTTGTCTATCAAGCAAATGACTGCTGACCCATGGGATACTATCGAAAACCGTTTCCCACTCGACAGCCGCCACACTGGTACTGTTAAGAACATTACTCCTTATGGCGTATTTGTAGAACTGGAATTAGGTATCGGCGGTATGATCCACATCAGCGACCTGAGCTGGATCAAACGTTATAACCACCCTAGTGAATTTGTTAAGACTGGTGATAAGATTGATGTTGCTATCCTGTCAATCGACAAGGAAAACCGCAAACTTGCATTGGGCCACAAACAACTGGAAGAAGATCCATGGAATACATTTGAAACCATTTTCCCAATTGGCAGCATACACGAAGGTAGCGTAACCCGCAAAGATGATAAGGGTGCTACAGTTCAGTTGCAGTACGGACTTGAAGCTTATGCTCCTATCCGCCACCTGAGAAAAGAAGATGGTAATAATGTAGAAGCTGAAGAAACACTTCAGTTCATGATTATCGAATTCGACCGTAATGACAAGCGCATCATGGTTTCTCATTCTAAAGTTTGGGAACAAATAAAGAATGAAGAAAAAGAAGCAGCCCGTAAGGATGCTAATGCTGAAGCAGACAAGACTAAGAAAGCAGTAAAAAATATCCAGAGCAAAGTAGAGAAACCAACTCTTGGCGACCTGGGTGCACTTGCAGCTATCAAGGACAAGATGAAGAAAGCAGAAGATGATGCTGCTAACTAGTTTTTAGTAGAAAGTAGATAGTATAAAGTAGAAAGACTCACTTCAAGTATTTAGTAGATAGTACTTAGTAGATAGTCAATACTCAAATAAATATTCAACCGCCCCGGATTCATTTCCGGGGCGGTTGCTTTTTTTGGAAACAGATTTTGGAACAATGATGTAGTGCTTTTAGTAAGTATAAAAAATGCAGGATTGTCGAGAAATGGCAATTTTCCTCCCCTAGACTTTTAAAACCCGAAGGGTTGATATTTTTGCAGAAATATGAACTTGAAATAATGGTGAACCCTGAAGGGGTGATAGTACTTCAAGGTTTAATGACGAATAATGTCACCCCTCCAGGGTTCTGAAAATATTAATGGGTTTGTTCTATAATAATATCAACCCTTCGGGTTTTCACATGGGAGCTTAATAAATTGGAACTTTGCACTTAATTATGTTTGCCCTGACTTTCCAATCCAATTTTCACCAATTACCCCATTTTATTCTGACCTTTGCATAATTAGGGGGCATTAAAAATGGCTGAACAAGAGGGGTATATAAAAATTAGCGGGGAGGAACTACATTACCTGAAGTGGGGGAATGGGGCTCGTCTTTTGCTCGCTTTTCATGGTTATGCCAATGATGCCGGCATTTTTCAGCTTTTTGATAGATATCTGAATAAAGATTTTACCATAATTTCTATAGACCTGCCCCACCATGGAAAAAGCCGCTGGACAGAAAATACATATTTGTCCCTGCCCGATGTAATGACACTTGTTAGCCAGGCGATGGAGATGCAGCAGGTAAAAAAAATATCTTTATTGGGTTATAGCATGGGTGGGCGTGTTTGCCTGAACCTTATTGAGCATATGCCTGAACAAATTGAAAAAGTTATTTTAATTGCCCCCGATGGGCTGGTAACAGATACCTATTACTATCTACTTACCCGCACCCGGATAGGCAAACGATTGTTTAAACATTTCCTTACAAACCACCAGCTTTATTT
Organism: Chitinophagaceae bacterium; assembly: GCA_947456055.1. Lineage (GTDB taxonomy): Bacteria > Bacteroidota > Bacteroidia > Chitinophagales > Chitinophagaceae > Nemorincola. The sequence continues at coordinate 1,449 of CANGSR010000252.1, read as the reverse complement.
TAAGCTAATAGACTGGATGAAGGATAAGAAACTGGTGGATGCATCAAGGCATAAATTTGTAATGCAGTACATGCATACCGAAGAACGCCGAAAATTCCTATGGCAGGTATGGCCATGCATGAGCAAACTAATGCCTACTCAAAGAATTGTGAAACAAAATATTGCCCAATACAAAATTCCTGTATTGATTTTTATGGGGGCTTATGACAAGGTTATTCCACCATCACTGGCTAAGAAATTTGTGCAGGGGCTGGAAACAGCCAAATTATATGTATTGCAAAAAGGGCATAGGGTATTTGATACCGAAAATGCCGGGGAAATTGCCCAAATAATCAGAGTGCCAATTTATGTAAAAAATGAAGATCAATAATCATCATTCTTAAAGTATACAATGCTCATAATAACCTGTGTTATCCTTACTTATGTATATGCTGCCCTAATCCTTGCCTACAGTATTGGCTGGAACAGGCAAAAAGATTTTATACTGCCTGTAGAATACACCCCAACCACTTTTGCATCCATAATTATCCCCGCACGCAACGAGGCAAAAAATATTGGTGCCTGCCTTGATTCTATTATTGCGCAAAAATACCCACTAGGCTTGATGGAGATAATTGTGGTCGACGATCATAGTGACGATAATACTGCTGAAATAGTAAAGGAATATGCCCATGAAAATGTAGTATTGGTGAGCCTGGCAGATGAAATGGAGTCTGGTAAAAAAGTAAATGCCTATAAAAAGGCAGCCCTGGCACGTGGGATAGCCCATAGTCAAGGCACCCTTATTGTAACCACAGATGCCGACTGCACAGCCCCCAATGCATGGCTTTTGCACCTGGTAGCCCATTATGAGTTGGAGCAGGCCGACATGGTAGTAGCCCCGGCAATGTTTAGCACCAACCATAGTATAGTGCAGATGTTCCAGCAGATTGATTTTATGAGCATGCAGGGTATTACGGTAGCTGCCCGCCAACTGAAACTGGGCAATATGTGCAATGGTGCTAACCTTGCCTTTACCCGTGCGGCCTACGATGAGGTAAACGGTTATGAGGGTGGTGATAGGTTGGCATCAGGGGATGATTACTTGCTGATGACCAAAATAAGCAAGATGGGGGCTAGTAAAATAGTTTACCTAAAATCGCCCAAGGCTGTGATGCTTACTGCCCCACAGCCCGATTGGGCAGGTTTTTTCCAGCAAAGGATTAGATGGGCATCAAAATCGGGGAAATACAGCGATATGCGGTTGACCTTGATTCTCTTGTTGGTATACTTATTTAATGTCTCTTTTTTAGTAATGGTATTGGCAGGTTTTGGTGATGAAACCTGCTGGTATGTAATATTGGGTATGTTATTGACCAAAACAATTGTAGAATACATCTACCTTAGGCCGGTAGCCCATTTCTTCAGGAATGAATGGGTTATGAAATACCATCCTCTCCTCCAGCCACT
>CANGSR010000251.1 GCA_947456055.1 Chitinophagaceae bacterium | reverse complement strand
GGTGTAGTGTTTTTTTACAAAGGTTACCAGTGCCTCGTTGAATATACGCACATAGGACAGGGTCATTTTGCGGGTGCTTTCACCCTTATAATGTATCAGGTCGGCCTCGGGGAAATAGATGTTTTTGAAACCTGCTTTATGAATCCTGTAGGACAAGTCTACATCCTCGCAATACATAAAGTAATCTTCATCAAAAGGTCCACCCGCAATATCCATAGCAGTTTTGCGAACAAGCATACAGCAACCCGATAGTACCTCTACTGGTGCAGTTTCCCACTCCCCAACATGTACAGCATAGTATTTATTGAAGTAGGTAGACTTGCTAAAGATTTTATTGATGCCTGTGGTCTTGAAAATAGCTACTGATAGTGATGGAAAGGATTTTTTGGCATCTGGGGCAAACTGACCCTTACCATCTATCAACCTTGGGCCTATTGCCCCGGCCTCGGGGTGGGCATCCATATAGGTAAGGACCTTGGTGAAGAAATCCTCGGGCATTACCGTGTCGGGGTTGAGGAACAAAATATATTCGCCCTTAGCTATTGCAACCCCTTGATTATTAGCTTTTGAAAAACCTTTATTATCTTTATTGGCTATAAGAACCACTTCCGGAAAGTGCTCAGTAACCATGGCACAACTCTGGTCGGATGAGTTATTATCAACAACTATTATTTCGGCACTAATACCAGTGGCAGCCCGCATTACCGAATGCAGGCAAACCTCCAGAAAGTACTTAACATTATAGTTGACAATAATTACTGATAACTTCATTCTTCCGAATCAGATTTACGGTTGCGAAGGTAAGCGGACTTATTTATAAATGAAAACAAGGTGATGATTAAGGTTTGATTTATAGTTGGTCAGGTAAAAACGTTTATCTTAGCGTAATTATTATAAAATTTTGCTAAAAAAGTGATTAACAGGGCATTATTCATAATGCGATTAGGCTTTTAGTGATTAAATAAGCACCTATCAGGGTACAAAATATAAGGAATGGGTAAAATAGTTTTAACCTTAGCTACAAGTAATACAGATATATTGGATGATGATTCATTAGATGACCTGTATTGGCAACTGCGTGAGATTATTTCTTCACGATTGGAAAAGGAAATTGTATCGCCTCTACAAGTAGGGGTGTTGGATTTGGTTGGTGATGTGATGATTGAGGATGATGCCTACGATGGGGCTGGTATTCATTTTGCATTTGCCGATGATGAGTTTCTGTTGCAAAATGCAGGCCTGCACTGGTACCATATAGCCTTGTGGCTGGAGCGTAAGCAAATAATGGCCTTGCTGAAAGATAATGGTCTGAAACCCGGAGTGGATGGCATATATAGTGAGGCTATGAAGGGCTTGCGGCTAGATGCCGAATTCCCGATGATAGAGCTGAACGGCGAACTGGGCATGATTTGGAAAAACTGGAACGGACTGGAGGTATATGTGGGGGAGGATAAAAAATATGCCCTTGATGCCCTAAGCCCTGCCATCCGCCAAAAGGTGGTAGCAAGTTTTGAGCAGAAAAAGTGCCTGTGTGATCTTTGCCTTAAGCTGCGGAAGGAGGATAAGGTGCATGTAGGGTAGAGATTTTGTCTGAACCACTGATTGAAGCTGATTATTCTGAGGACTATGATTTCTCCTTTTTGTGCCTCCATTTTTTACCAATGAGCGTCATTGTGCCATTGTTGGTGTTTTCACCAACAATCCTTTCGTTTAGCAAATTTGAATGCCCGTATTTGCATATCGTTAATGGCTAACCTCGATGGTTGTTGGTGAAAAAACACCAACAACGGCATTCGGGGACCAATTTTCGCCACAATGCCCCATTTTCTGGAAACAAATATTTTGCGATTTGGGGCAATGGTTTTGGTGTAAGTGATTGGTTATTAGTTATATGTGTGATTTTGTAATTTCCCATCATTGCCCCATTATTGCCCCAATTTTATGTCTTGAACTGTGATAAAGCCTGACTTTAGGCTGACTGTCAGGCTGATTATTTAGGGACTGATTTTCCCTTTGGACGCGACAATATTTAAAGGCTAAGACAGTTGATTTATTTACTTTACGAAGAACAATTTTACAATACCTATTATCGCCGCCAACTGGCCTATCCAGAAAATAAACATCCATTTGATAATATCAACCTTGCTCTCTGCAATCTTTGTTTCCAATCTGCCTTCAAATTTTGCAATATCTTCTTTAGTAGCTAGTGTTTGTTTTGCATCGGTAAATTTATCATCCACTTTCTTTTCAAGTATTTGCACAAACGCTTCTGCCTCCTGGTAACCAATCCTGGCTTTAAGTAGTTCGTAAAGTTTTATTTCTGAAACAATCATTGCACAGGAGATTTCAATTGCAAATATAATACATTTCTTGAATTCCACTCAATCTCACCAATCCTAAATACTCAATTGTAATAGTGGTAAAAGTCAAAAGTCAAAAGTTAAAACGATGTTCGGGAGTATTGGCCTTGAACTAGTCAATCCGGCTAGGCATTTGTTTTTTTACCCTAATGCCCCATTTTCTGGAAATAAATATTTTGTGATTTGGGGCATGGTTTGGGTGTAAGTGATTGGTTGTTAATTATATGTGTGATTTTGTAATTTCCCATTATTGCCCCATTGTTTCCCCAATGTTACCACAGTTTATACATCCCCTTTGCCCCCTTCCCGAAAGCACAAGTCCATGGGCAAAGGGGAATTGCCGTTGAAAGTTTTTTGAGCTTTTGTTTTTATTGGGCTTTGGAGGGTGTGGGATTCTGATGCAAAGGTTGTGTAAAATATTGATATGAAGACGGGTTTTTGGAAAATGTGGGAAGATGGGTGTGGTGGTGGTTTAGGGGAGGCACTCTGGTAGGAGTGCAAGGATTGTAGGCTATTTTTACCTCCTTCTGATTTAGAATCCCGGAGCGTGTGCAACATTATCTATGGGGTAGATTGCTATAGGGCTTGGGTTTTGTTTGGGCTTTTGTTCTAAGAATTCCGGTCGCAGACCGGCTTATTTGCTGAGACACGGGTGATCCTGCGGAACACTTCTCCATATTGGTATTTTGAAACTTGCACTGGCTCATTGGTCTCAATTAATCAGCGAGTAACTGTTTTTTTTCATTTATCTATGATTTTTATATGGAAAATTACGACCTTGTGCTACAGCCCTGTCACACAGATTAAAAAAACAACTATATTCTTCAATACGTAATGGGGCTGTAACCCTCAATGAAAATGTTACGGCTCGATTATAATTTTTTTCGCCCGGTAAACATTTATAAAATACTAGTTCCTTATCGTTGTAAATGACTCTTTCAAATTGAGGTAAAAATTTCCAACCCATTTCAACGTAGCTCGTAGAGTCGTCCGGATCTAATTCCTGTGTACAAGCCCCATCAAATTTGACAAAAAATTGCTTCTGTGTATCCGAAGAATATCTGCAAACGAAGTAATTGCCGTAACTACGTGCGTCTTCATAAGTAACGTTGGTAATTTCAAGTGGAGTATCAGACAAAAGGGTTACAACCGCAGAATTACCCAAACTACCTTTGAAAGTAACATCAATTCGTAAAAAATATTTATGCGCACTACTATCAGTTGGGGAAAATATTATGATAAATATCATGTATAATATACCTCTCATAGTTATTTCTCTTTTTTTACTTGCTTTGTGCCATTGTTGGTGTTTTCACCAACAATCCTTTCGTTTAGCAAATTTGAATAGCCCGTACTTGCATATCGTTTATGGCTAACCTCGACGGTTGTTGGTGAAAAACACCAACAACGGAATTCGGGGACCAATTTTCGCCACAATTCCCCCATTTTCTGGTAATAAGTATTTTGCGATATGGGGCAATGGTTTGGGTGTAAGTGATTGGTTGTTAATTATATGTGTTATTATTAATCCCTCTCCCTTACTTCTGCAAAATAAAAATCTGCGTAAAAAAGGTATTCCCTGTCTTATCTGTTGCAATCCCGATGCCTGAAAGGTTGTAGTTGCCTTCTATGTTCTTACGGTGGCCGGGGCTATTGAGCCACATATCTACTACCTGGCGGGCGGTTTTGTCGCCGAAGGCTACGTTTTCGGCCCAGGAGGTTACGTTTTTAAGTTGGGATTTTATGCGCTTTGCACGGTCTTCAAATCCGGTGTGGCTAAAGGGTACTTTGCCTGTGGCCATGTTTTTACTGTGTGTTTCGCATTCGGAGCTTATGTAGTCGTTCATTTGCAGGGGTGTTAAATTTATGCCGGCCCTGTGTTCATTTACATATTTCAGGATGTCGGGTATCATATTATTGGTATTGCTGGCATCCTGTTTTTTGAGTACAAAAATCTGTGTGATGTAGGTGCCACCAGTTTTGTCTTTGGCTATACCTAGTCCGGTTAGGTTGTAATTGCCTTCCATGTTTTTTCTGTGTTCAGGGCTTTTTAGCCACATATCCACTATCTCCCTGGCCGATTTGCTGCTCATGGCTACATTCTCAGCCCAGTAATTTATATTTTTGAGTTTGGTTTTTATACGTTGGCTTCTTTCATCAAATCCATTATGCCCAAATGGCACCTTGTCACTGGCCATATTTTTACTATGGGTTTCGCATTCGGTGCTGATGTAGTCGTTCATAGCCAGTGGCGGTAGGTTCATACCTGCACGGTGTTCATTTACATATTTCAGGATGTCTGGGATAAGGTTGGCTGATTGGGTGGTACTTGTCCTGGGTTGAGCCAATACAGATTTGGGCGCTATTAAGGTGAGGATTGTAATAAGTGTCAGTCCCACTAAAAAGTTCATTTGTTTCATAATGAGTCCATATCTAAAATTGTGCCGAAAATTGAAGTTTGATATTAAATTTAGTTTGCCGACTAATTCGATTATTGTTTTTCTAATCTCGAAGTGCGCTGCTCCAAAGGAGCAGTTTTCGTTTGGTATATTTTTTTCTACAAAGCCATTGGCACCGAAGGCGCCAACGATATTGAATTATGCCGTACTTACATGGTGTTTTATTTTTAAATTCATATGTCACTTTATACTTAAAGAAAGTTACCATTAATAATGCATGTTATATAGAAGAATAACTATCATTTTTATTGGCCTCACCCTGGCATCTCCGAAGAAGAGGGTGTTGTGAATTGAAAATTATCTACTTAGATATTGTAACTATTTGTTTACATCCCCCTGCCCCCCTTCGCTAGCGCACAAAGCCAACGCCCTAAGGGGGAATTGCTGCTTCAAAGTTATTGGGCAATTAGTCAATTATTATGCTTTTCTTGGGTCATTCTCATTGGCCTCACCCCGGCCCTTTCTCCCGCTGAAAAATGAGGTACTGGAAGAAGAGGGTGTCGTAACTTGAAAATTAGCTACTTAGATATTGTGATTACTTGTTTACATCCCCCTAGCCCCCTTCGCTAGCGCACAAAGCCAACGCCCCAAGGGGGAATTGCCGCTTCAAGATTATTGGGCTATAAGGCAATTATTGTGCTGTCATTAGATGCTATTCAAAGAGCTTTTGTCAAAGAAATTTTTATTCTGATTTCCTTTATTTAATGAATGCTATTTAATTATTTTTACTTACTCAGCCATTTTCCATCCTTTTTTACTGATGGGACATTATTTATTATCCGTGCATCCTCATAGAAACAGGGATAAATGGCCCTGCCTTTCTTATCTAGTATACCTGCCTTATTGCCCATTTTAACTACCACCATCCCATTCTGGAAATCTCCTGCATAGTCGTAGGAGCAGGGAATCACTTCCTTTTTAGTATTGTCTATAAACCCGTATTTATTAAACTGTTTCACTTTGGCAAGGCCATCTTTATAATCATAAACCTTGTCATAGTGTTTTGCCTCAGTTTTGGTAGTGCCTATTTGAGGTGCTTTTAGGGGTTGGTCTACCTTGGTGTTTTTAGCGGCGGGTGGGGTAGTAGTGGGTTGCTTCTTTTTTACTATTTCTACCGGTTTCTTTTTAATTGCGGGTTTAACTGCTTTTTTCGGTGCAGGTTTGGCAGCTTCGGGCAAGTCTAGTTTCTTCAAGTCGGCCTGGCCAAAACAGGATAAGCCGACCAATAATAATACAACCAGGTTGATGAGTGCTTTCATATCTATTTGAGTTTCTTTATTTGAAGCAATTTTTTTGCATTTTCACCAGCACCTGCAACACCTTTTTCTTCCGCTTTTTTGAACCAATAGATGGCAGAATCAATATTAGCCCTTTCGAAACTCTTGCTGCAAAAGATAACCCCAAGGTTACTAATCGCATTCAGGTCGCCGCCATCCATAGCGTGGTGGTAATAGGTGATTGCCGAATCAAAGTTTTTGGTGTCAAAATACATATCACCCACCTTGCCATAGGCATCTTTATCGCCTTTTTGAGCTGCCTTTTTATACCAAAAAATGGCCTTATAAGAGTTGGATGGGAAATTAGATTCCTTGTCCCCCTTTTGGAAAAGGTGGGCCAGACCTATCATCTCGGCTGTTGATAAGGCATTGGGGAATGTTTCGTAAACTCCTACTGCCTGGGTATAGTTTTTCTGTGCAAAATCAATATCAGCAGTATTTAATAGGGCCTTAATGCTTTTTTCAGTTTTTTGTTCTGCTGAAAGAGTTTCGGTATTAGGTTCTTCGTTGATTAACTGGTTTGGTTTATGCTTCCTCAAATAAAAATAAACTACAACCAATACTATTGCCAAAACAATACTCAAAATGATTAGGCCCTTATTAGTTGATTTTTTAGTTTTCCCGGTTTCAGCTAATGGTGCATTTACGGGTTGTTGGGGTGTTGTGGACTGTTGGGGTGAGTGGGGCTTTTTCATCACCCTGCCTGCCCTCCATTCATCACCATCATTTGTGCCTCCCTGGGTTTTGCTTATTTGCTCCAGGCAAATGTTGATATGCTCACTTATGTCTACCTGACCGGGTGATAGTTTTTGGGCATATTGGTAAAGTGGGAGGGCTAGGTTATAATTGCCTTGTTTATATAATTCATTGGCTTTGGCAATTGTCTGCTCCAGCTCAGCCTTGTTTTTGGTTGATTCAAGCAAATCTTTGCAGGTAGAACCTAATTGTTGGAGAGTAGGCGTGGCATGGAACAATTGTTCAGCCCTTTCAATTTCCAATTGAGCTTCCGCAGCCTGGTTATTGCTGATTAATTTCCGGATAAGGGAGATATGTTTCTCGTAGTTGGCTTCCTTGGTGAGGGCATCGGCCATTTCGAGGGCACTATTATAGCGGTCGTGGAATTTCGGGGCAATTGATTTCAGAATCACATTGTCCAGATAATCGCTAATCTCTGCCGATTGTATGGCAACTGATGGTGGTATTACCTTAGTACGGCCCGAGCTTACCAGGCTTGATATTGGGGGCAATACACCTGTAAGCATGTGGTAGAGGGTGGCACCTATAGCATAAGTATCGAAGGTAGCATCAAATTCTTTAAGGTTATCGAGGTCGCCTTGCTCATTAGGGGCGTAGTGCCTTTTGAAACCAGTAACGAGGTTACTGGTGGTAGATGATATATGGTTATTGTCGGC
>CANGSR010000250.1 GCA_947456055.1 Chitinophagaceae bacterium | reverse complement strand
CTCTTATATCTGGTTATTTTTGGTTTAGGTGTATTCCTGATGAGGCAAAAGAAGCAAGCCCTATTTCTAGGGCTCAGTATGTCTTGCCTATTAATGGTCCTGTTCTGTGTGGATACCTGGGGGCATTTGGTTCAAAATAAGTTGGTGGTTTATAATGTCTCTATGGCCAACTATTTGGGGCAATTTGTAGGAAGCAGATACAGGGTTATCCAAACCGATACCACCTCTCCAAAAAGAATAAAATATGCCGTTAAGCCCTCTCACATTGAATCCCAATCCTGGAAAAAGGATACTGCTTACATTCCTGAAATTCAACAAATAGGTGGTAAAACCGTACTGGTTTTAAATACACCCATAACCGGAGATGCATATTCCCCGATTGATTACCTTATTCTCAATTATCCTTCCCATCCCGATTTTGAACAATTAAACAAAGTCTTTTCACCCAAAATTATAATACTGGGTAATAATTATACCCGCACCAATCAGGCCCAAATAGCAGATGAGGCTAAGAATTTGGGAGTTTTAGTTCATTTTGTTGGTATTAACGGGGCTTTGGTTATTGAGTAATGGTGACTATTATTTACCCAAGATAATTAATTCTGATTTTTATCTTTTTCTTACTCTGTTTTTACTTTTTTATTAGAAATAAAATCATTAATTTTGATAGTCTTATAAAAAATATAACCAAAACTGTTATGAACCGTAAATTAGCAATTAGCCTCGTTTTTCTGGCATCCTATTGCCATGCCCAAATTAATTTGGTAGTGAATCCAAGTTTGGAAAATTTTAATACTTGTCCCTTTTATTGGGATCAGATCACGTATTCAGATGGTTGGACCCAATTAGATAGTACTTGGAATCCAACGGTAACGTCACATTATCCTTACGGTATTCCTGAGTATTGTAATGTATGTGCAGGGACGAATACCTATGCAGGCTTTAGTAATAATGTTTTTTTCAACCATGCCCCACGAACTGGCAATGCGGCGGTTGAGGTGCAAACATTTTTTAATGAATTCGATCCTTCCTATCAAAACAAACGAGATTACCTACAGGGGCATTTAACCAGCACCCTTACAGCGGGTCAATCTTATTGTGTAACATTTTATGTAACCCTTGAACAATGGTCTTATTGGGCAACCAATAATTTAGGCGTGTATTTTGATAATGGTTCGATAGATACCACTCATGACTTTGGGCTACCGCAAACTGGATATACTCCCCAAATAATAGAGACAGCTATTATTAATGATACGCTAAATTGGGTTAAAGTTAGTGGTAGCTTTATTGCCAATGGTACCGAAAGGTTATTTACAATTGGTAATTTTTCAGATTATGCGCATACCTCCTTTGCGCCAGCCTTCGGCAGGGATACCACAGGTAGCTATCTTTCCTCGTCTTATACCACCTATCTATTAGATGATGTCAGCGTTATCCGCAGTAATGCCCGTCCCATTGCAGGGACCGACCACACTATACCAGTTGGTGGTACAGATAGTGTGATAATTGGAGATATTCTTGATACCTATTTGCCTGTATATTGGTATGTTAATGGAGTGAAAATAGATAGTAATAAAGCTAATATAAAAGTAAAGCCTAATATCACTACCACTTATGTTGTTGGCTTGAGTTTATGTGGTACAATGGTTTATGATACAGTAATTGTGCATGTGGGTAGTACGATAATATCTTCCACGGCATCGCCAATTATGGACCCGCATATTTATCCTAATCCCGCTACCAACCAAATAACCATTGAACAAGCCGATAATGCCACTTTCTCCATTACAGATATGCTTGGTCGTGTGGTACAAAGAGGTAAGTTGAACTCAAATACCGAACAAATAGATTTATCTGCCTTAGTGCCCGCTTCATATATAGTGCAGTTAACTAATCCAGTTACAGGCGAAAAGGTGGTGAAAAAGGTGGTGAAGGAGTAGTGATTCGCAAGTGAAAGCTCGGCTAACCAGGTCGCAGCTACCCAAGTTTGGCATTGCCAGAACGTCCATCTGAAATAAAAAATTAGCCCAAGGGTCTCCCTTGGGCTAATTTTTTATTCTCATACTTGTGAAAAAAAACAAAATCAATGATGATTCAAGTAGCTCCGGCATTTATGCCGGGGGAAATTGATAATAGGAAATAGGCTTAAGCCGAAATTTATATATGATGAATTACTCGTATACTTGGTTGGGCCGAAATTTTAAGAATCTCCAAAACATGCCTTCAAGGGGCTATAGTTGAAACTCCAACTTCCGTTATCCTAATTTCGAAAAATCAAATAAATTTATTATCCTTCGCCGCCTTAATAGCATCTGCCTTTGAGTGCACATCCAGTTTGTGGTAAATGTTTTTGATGTGCGACTTTACGGTTTCAAGATCAATATAGAGTTCATCGGCTATTCGTTTACGGCTTTTGCCGGTGGCAATCTGTTCTAGTATTTCGGTTTCACGGCGGGTGAGTGGGGTAGTTTCATTTCTTTTGAATGAAGAGATTACCATTCGGGCTATGTGGGCACTCATGGGGCCGCCGCCATCCATTACTTCGTGTATGGCTGCAACAATTTTTTCGGGAGGTGTGTTTTTGGTGAGATATCCTGCTGCACCATTACCCAATGCACGGAATATCAGCATCTCCTGCTCATAAACAGTAAGGATAAGTATATGGGTTTCAGGTATTAATCTTTTTAGTTTGGGCAAGGCTTCAATACCCGTAATGCCGGGGAGCTCCACATCAAGCAATAATACATCAGGGTCATCCTGCACTATTTTTTTGAAAGCATCTTCGCAAGAAGAGTAGGTAGCAATAATTTTATAGCCAGCAGTATTCCCAATCAGGAAGGCATAACCCTCACGGATTGTTTCATCATCTTCTATTATTACTACCCTAATATCAAGATCCCTTTTCATATTGTAAAATTTAAGGTAAAGTTCCTAATTTAGTGAATATGATGTATCACCTGTTTGGCGGTATTTATTTGGGTTAATGATATTACTGATTATTAAGATAATATTAAGGATAGCCTACTTGTCAGCACCACTTTCTGCGGTCAGACAAGTAAGCGGTTGAGGGTTCTTAACTTGATTATGAAGATAGCTATACAATTATGCCTGTACCGCCCCAGCCATCTGATACCATAAAGAGGTACTGATGGTTTGGGCTTAATTTGTTATTCCATCTTTCACGTCGCCCATATATTTTGCTGCACCATTCGTTGGATAATCCGGATTTTCTTGCATCCTTTGCCTTAGAATAGATACTCAATAATATGAAAATTGCAATTTTAGGAGCAGGTATGGTAGGCCGCACAATGGCTATTGACCTGTGTGCGAAATATGATGTTACTTCTTTTGATATCAGTGCCGCATCATTGGCTATCCTCACTGCCAAAGAGGCTAGGGTAAAGACAGTAGTTGCCGACCTTGGTGATTATGATAATTACCGTAATTTGCTCGAAGGATTTGATTTTGTGATTACAGCAGTTCCTGGTTTTATGGGTTATAAAACTCTTGAAGCTGTGATTAACTCTGGTAAAAATGTAGCAGATATATCCTTCTTTCCTGAAAATTCGCTCGACCTTGATGCTCTGGCTAAGGAGAAAAACGTGACAGCAATAGTAGATTGTGGTGTAGCACCGGGTATGAGTAATTATATTATAGGGCATCATAACAGCAAAATGGAGATTTCTTCATTTGAGTGTATGGTAGGTGGATTACCCAAAAACAGGATTAAGCCGTGGGAATACAAGGCCCCATTTTCACCAATTGATGTGATAGAAGAATATACCCGCCCTGCCCGTATGATGGAAAATGGCAGGATTGTCACCAAGCCTGCCCTTAGCGAGTCGGAATTGATAGATTTCGACCATGCAGGTACCCTTGAATCTTTTAATACAGATGGATTGAGGTCGTTACTATTTACAATGAGCCACATCCAGGATATGAAGGAGAAAACCTTAAGGTATCCTGGGCATATTGATTTGATAAAGGCCATGATAAAAGGCGGTTTTTTCTCCAATGATACCATTAATATGAATGGAGTAGAAATTTCTCCCCTTGAATTTTCATCAGCAGTATTGATTAACCAATGGAAATCTAAACCCGATGAGGAGGAGTTTACCATTATGAAAATAAAGGTAAGAGGTATAGAAAATGGTAAAGAGCTAGAATATGTGTATGATTTGTATGATGTGAATGACGAAGTAAGTGGACTTTCTTCAATGAGCAGAACTACTGGTTATACCTGTACTGCTTCATTGGAATTGATTATCAATGGTATGTTTCAAGAAAAAGGCGTTTTCCCTCCTGAGTTAGTAGGTGGTAAAAGGGAATGTTTTCCGTTTGTAATGGAATATTTAAAAGCCCGGGGAGTGCATTATGAGGTTAATATTAACCGGTAATTGCATTGTTTGGAGCGTATAGTAAGCTAATCCTGGCCTGCTAAAATAAAATTTTCGGGTTGCGTTAATTGGAATCAATTATTTTTGCTAGTTTTAGGGTTAAAATATTGAATATACAACAGTTTTGTACTGGGTCTATTCGGTTTAAAAATATAAATTGTAATAATGAAATACTGTATTCTGGCCTTGTCGGTAATGATTTTATTTGCATCCTGCTCCAAAACTCCTGCAACGCAGGCAACAAGCAAAGAGGATATATTGCGTGCCGGTAAATGGAGGGTGTCTGGTGGTACTGTAAGAGGTAAATTGCCTAGCGGGTTGGATACTACTGTTAGCTATACATCTTTTGTATTGCCTCTTGCATGGCAGGATGATTATATTAAATTTGATTCCAATGGAACAGCCAAGGTCTATAGTGGGGCTATTAAAATCGACCCTTCGCAGCCGGAGTATAAAAGCTTTTTGTGGAAATTTAATAGTAATGCTACGACTTTAGATTTATACAATGGCTTTAACCTTACATATGCATGGACTGATTCTATAGCGCCATGGCATTTTGATACATTGGTAAATGATGCTTCTGCAACCCCACCACTGGTATTAGATACTATTTTGGGAACAAATGATACTTTACTAGGTTATGTACGTTTACACCTTGTCTTAGATTCTACCTGGAATTTTATCTTAACACCAGCGGCCATTCCTAATCTTGATATATACAATGCCCAGTTAAGTAATTTTACCGAAAATTCATTTACACTCAATTACACATATAAAAAATATTATCCTGATACTAATGGATTTCGTACTGGTCAGCGATATTTCACTAATACTAGTGGTGGTGTAGATACGGTAGATTATTTCCCAAAAATGAAGCCTGATACTTTGTACTATTCAATTACATATTCAAAGTTCTAGTGTTGAATTTCGTACTTGTTTAGTTTTAAGTTGAAAGGAAAATAGCTAATTGTATTGGTATTTAGCAATATGCCGTTGTGTTTGGCATTAATGGTTTCTCTGCCAATACTACATTCCTTGTATTAAATTCAAGTAAATAATACAATCCACAATATAATTCAATCGGTGAAACCTCAATTCTTAACAAGAAATAAGTAATACTTGTTTTTGTATTGGGCTTAAAATCCTAATTTTGACATTAATTATGATACACATAACATTACCTGATGGTTCGGTAAGGGAATATCCAAAAGGTACAAGTGCCGGGGATATAGCCAAATCTATCAGTGAAGGCCTGGCCCGCAAAGTACTTGCTGCAGAAGTAAATGGAGATATATGGGATACATCACGCCCTATTAATAATGATGCTTCTCTAAAATTACTGACATGGGATGATAAGGGTGCAAAAAGTACATTCTGGCATTCCTCAGCCCATCTCATGGCCGAGGCTTTGGAATCATTATATACCGGTGTTAAGTTTGGTATTGGCCCGCCCATTGAGCATGGATACTATTATGATGTAGATATGGGTGGCAAGCCTTTCACCGACGAAGACCTGAAAAAGGTTGAGGATAAAATGAAGGAGCTGGCCAAAACTAATAGTGCCTATGTGCGTAGGGATGTGCCTAAAGATGAGGCTATAGCTTATTTTACTGATAAGGAAGATCCCTATAAAATTGAGTTATTGGAAGGTCTGGCCGATGGTAGTATTACCTTCTATACCCAAGGTAATTTTACTGACCTATGCCGTGGGCCACATATTCCACATACAGGTTTCATTAAGGCAATAAAGCTTACAAGCATTGCTGGTGCCTATTGGCGTGGTAATGAAAAAAACAAAATGCTTACCCGCATTTATGGTATTACCTTCCCTGCCCAAAAGGAGCTTGATGAATATCTTGCATTGCTGGAAGAGGCAAAGAAGCGTGACCACCGTAAGCTGGGTAAAGAATTAGAATTGTTTACCTTCTCTGAAAAGGTAGGTAGCGGATTGCCTTTATGGTTGCCAAAGGGTGCTATGTTGCGTGAAAGATTGCAGCAGTTCCTCCAAAAGGCACAGATGGAAACAGGGTATTTACCTGTTATTACTCCCCATATAGGCAGTAAGCAATTATACGTTACATCTGGCCACTGGGAAAAGTATGGTAAGGATAGTTTCAGGCCAATAACTACCCCACAGGAAGGTGAGGAATTTATGCTGAAACCAATGAATTGCCCTCACCATTGTGAGATATACAAGTCTTCACCAAGGTCATATAAAGACCTTCCATTGAGGTTGGCTGAGTTTGGCACCGTTTACCGCTATGAGCAATCGGGCGAATTGCATGGGCTTACCAGGGTAAGAGGATTTACCCAGGATGATGCGCATCTGTTCTGTATGCCTGAGCAGGTTAGTGCTGAGTTTAAAAAAGTAATTGACCTGGTTTTATACGTATTTGAATCATTGGGCTTTACTGAATATACTGCCCAGGTATCATTACGCGATCAGGAGGATAGAAGTAAGTATATAGGTAGTGAAGAAAACTGGCAAATAGCTGAGCAGGCTATCATTGATGCTGCTGCTGAGAAAGGCTTGAAGACTGTAATAGAATATGGAGAAGCTGCGTTTTATGGTCCGAAGCTCGACTTTATGGTTCGTGATGCACTGGGACGTAAATGGCAGTTAGGAACTATTCAGGTAGATTACAACCTTCCTGAGCGTTTCGAACTGGAGTATGTGGATAGTGATAACACCCGTAAGCGTCCTGTTATGATTCACCGTGCACCATTTGGTAGTATGGAGCGTTTCATAGCTGTATTATTGGAGCATTGCGCTGGTAACCTTCCATTATGGTTGGCTTCGTTACAGGTGAAGGTGTTGCCTATTAGCGATAAGTATAGTGAGTATGCACATGAGGTAGCCAGAATGCTGAAAGTAAACGACCTGCGTGCTGAAGTAGATGACAGGAGTGAGAAGATAGGCCGTAAAATACGTGATACAGAGTTGATGAAAACCCCATATATGCTGATAGTAGGCGAGAAAGAAATGGCAGAAGGTTTGGTATCTGTGAGGAAACATGGAGAAGGTGATAAGGGTGCAGTTACAACCAGCCAATTCATTGAACAATTGAAAACTATTGTGGCCGAACAAATTGCTGGTAAAAAGTAAAGGGTGGTTTGTATTTGAATTACAATAAT
>CANGSR010000249.1 GCA_947456055.1 Chitinophagaceae bacterium | reverse complement strand
ACTCGGCAAAAGAGCCAATAATTGAATCTTTTACTATTGATGATTCCAGCTTGGTATGCTCGCCAATAGTTACATTAGGCCCTATAATACAATGCCTGATAATACATCCCTCAGCAATATTTACCGGATGAATGATTACGGACTCAGGATAGCTAACAGGTTCTTTTGTGGGGTGGTGTTCTTCCATCTGTTTGAGCAATATGGCATTGGTACTCAACAGGCTTGCCTTTTTGCCACAGTCAAACCAATTATTCACCCTGAACGCATGCAGGGGTATCCCCGCTTCCAGCATATGCTGTAAGGCATTGGTAAGGTGGTATTCACCATTTTCATCAGCCTTGTCGCTTAGGTGACGCTCCAGGGCTGCATACATGGCCTTTGTTTCCTTGATATAGTAAATACCTACCATCGCCATGTTGCTCTTTGGTATCAGTGGCTTTTCCACCATACGCACCACCATATCCTTATCATTCAGTTCGGCCACACCAAACCCACGTGGGTCATCTACCTTCCTTACGCCTATCTGCGATATGGCACTGTCTATAGTAGCTTTTACATTATAGTCGCACACTGTATCACCCAGCACTATCATTACCTCGTCTTCGCCCACGGCCTCTTTGGTAAGCCATATAGCATGGCCTGTACCACGGCGGTCATTTTGGGTCACAAAAGTATAGGTAATATTTGGGTAGGTCTTCTCTATATATCGCTGTATCTTATCACCGAGATAACCGATAACAAAAACAAATTCGAGCACACCAGCATCTATGAGCTGGTCTACTATTACACCAAGAATTGTTTTTCCGGCTATCGGAATCAATGCTTTGGGCTGTGTATATGTCAGCGGCCGCAACTTTGTGCCTGCACCTGCAACGGGTATTATGGCTTTCACAAAAGGGGATTAAGTCGTAAAAGTAATATTTAATGCGGAATAATGTCCTGTCCTTAATTGGAAAATAATGTTAGCAAAATCCGGCAAGGATATTGAATTATTATAGCCTTGCCGGATGTAAATATATTTGTTGACTAAGGCACCAATGGCTTGGTACCCATAATTTCATCTATCTCTGTAATGAGGGCAGGGGTAAATTTAGGATATACCTCCAGTGCCTTTAGATTCTCAGTTAATTGTTTTTCGCTGGTTGCACCCAGGATCGCTGTAGTTACATTAGGGTTATGTATGCACCATGCTATAGATAGGGTAGCCAAAGAGGTATTCATTTCATGAGCCACTTTTTCCAATTTTTTAACCCTTGCCAGTTTGTCGTCCTGCATCATTTTATCCTTAAGCCATGCATAGTTGGATATAGACAGACGTGAACCCTCTGGGATGCCGTCATTGTATTTACCTGTAAGTAATCCCGATGCCAATGGGCTCCAGATAGTAGTACCCATGCCCACATTCCTGAAGATGGTATAGTAATCATGCTCCATTTTTTGGCGTTCAAACAGGTTATACTGTGGTTGTTCCATAGCAGGGCCTATCAGTCCCAATTCTTTGGCTACACCATGAGCCTCCATTATTTCAGCCGCACTCCACTCGCTGGTTCCCCAATAAAGTATTTTACCTTGCTGGATGAGGATGTTCATGGTCCAAACTATTTCCTCCATGGGTGTTTCCCTATCAGGACGGTGGCAAAAAAACAAATCAAGATATTCTACCTGCAGGCGCCTAAGGGCAGCATGGCAGGCCTCGGTAAGGTGCTTACGGCTAAGGCCACGCTGGTTGGGCTTATTGTCCTTGCCATACAAACCAAAAAATGCCTTGCTGGAAACACAATAGGTGGTACGGTCCCAGTTTTTACGGGCCAGTACCCTGCCCATCATTTCTTCGCTGCGTCCGGCCTCATATGCCTCCGCATTGTCGAAGAAGTTGATACCCGCATCATAGGCCAAACCCATCAGGCGGTCGGATGCTGTATCATCCACCTGTTTTGAAAATGTAACCCAACTACCATAAGAAAGCACACTCAATTGCAATCCCGTTCTTCCCATTCTCCTATATTCCATGTTGTCAAATTCAAAAGTTAAAAGTCAAAAATTAAAAAGTGCAGCTGATAAATTCAAAAGTTAAAAGTCAAAATTCAAAAAGTGCGTATTTTGAAATCCGCAGATTTAACAATGCTCAAAAGGAGCTGTTAATGATTTTTCTTGCTAGCGTTGTCACCCCTCTCCTTTTTCCTGCCTGTCCGCCGTGGCGGAAGAGGGATTAGAGGGATGTCATATACTACTATTGCATTACGAACAATTTATTTGTTGTTTTTCAGGGTTTGAAAGCCCTGATAGGGCGCAATCTCAGAGCGATGGGATCGCCCATCGAAACGAAAGGGCATCAAAAAATATTTAGAAAATTCGTCGTATCCAAAATCACTTCGCTTTTCAGTCGAACCAATCCCTTAAATCATATAAACCACCAGCCCATCTCTAAGCTTAGGTTCAAACCAGGTACTTTTTGGGGGCATCACATTCCCACTATCAGCTATGGTAAACAATTGCTGGATAGTTACCGGATACAGTGAAAAAGCCGCAGCCACATCCTTGCTATTCACTCGCTTTTCTAATGCAGCCATACCCCTGATACCACCTACGAAATCTACCCGCTTATCAACCCTTGGGTCTTTAATATCGAGCAATTTGTCCAGTACCCTTTGTTGCAAAATGCTCACATCAAGCACACCAATAGGGTCTTCACTCCATATACCGGGCTTGGCCACCATTTTGTACCAGGTACCATCTATATACATGCCAAATTCATGCAGCTGTTCTGGCTTAATGGCATGGTCAGCCTTGGTAATTTCAAAATCATTGCCCAATGCCGCAATAAAAGATTCGGCAGTATGGCCGTTAAGGTCTTTTACCACCCTGTTATAATCCATAATCTTCAACTGGCTTGCAGGGAAGATGCAGGTAATAAAATAGTTGATTGGCTCATTAGTAGCGAGGTCAACACTCTGCTCATGGCAAACCTTAGCTGCCGATGCCGCCCTATGGTGGCCATCAGCAATATAGGTGCATGGCACATCGGTAGCAAAATTGGCGGTGATTGCCGCAACTTTAGCCGCATCATTTACTACCCAAATGATATGCCTGATACCATCACTTGCCGTAAAGTCGTTCTCAGGCTCGTTATTTTTCTTCCAGTCTTCAATAATGCCATCCACACTTGGGCAGTCGTTATAAGCCAGGAATACGACCCCGGTCTCAGCCCTTGTGGTTGAAATATGGTTAATCCTATCCAATTCCTTTTCAGGGCGTGTAAACTCGTGTTTTTTAATAATACCATTATCATAATCCTGTATCGAAGAACCACAGATAAGGCCTGTCTGCGAGCGGCCATCCATCACCAGTTCATATATATAATAGCAAGGCTGTGCATCCTGAATGAGCACTGCAGTCTCAATAAAAGCATCCAGATTTTCCTTAGCCCTGTCGTATACATCCTGGCTATGCACATCAATATAAGGTGGGAGGTCAATCTCAGACCTTGTTACATGATAGAAATTGAATGGTTCTCTCATGAATTCACGAGCCTCATCCACACTAACCACATCATAAGGAAGCGTAGCAACCTGTGCTGCCAGATGTTTTACCGGCCTAAGGCCTTTAAACGGTGTAATTTTTGCCATAATACTCCATGCCCCCTAAAGGACTTTTCACCTATAGGTGAATTTTAAAGTGAACAATTCTTAAGCCTTTATAGGGCTTTATATCTAAGCATTATCTCCATTACGTGGTAATGGGCGATAATCCTGGTCAAAACATACTTACCCCTACGGCCTAAACCCCTCTATCAATCCAGCCAAAATCGCCATATCTGCTACCGACACCGAATTATACATCGATACCCTGAACCCACCTATTGAGCGGTGGCCCTTTACCCCTGCAATATTATTCTTGTCGCACAAATGCAAAAATGCCGCCTCATTTTCAGGGGTATTGGCAGTAAATGTGGCATTCATCAGGCTACGGTGCGCCCTGTTTTGCACATGTGCCGTAAACACAGGGCTATTGTCTATGGCAGTATATAACAGGTGTGCTTTTTGGCGGTTGTCTTTTTCTATGGCTTCCAGTCCTTTCGCCTTTGTCCACCTCAGCATCAGCATGCTGGTATAAACCCCAAATACATTTGCAGTATTAAGTATGGAGTTTTCCTTTACCTGTGCCTTATAATTGAGCATTGGCGGAAGGGAGCGCACTAATTTATCTTGCAAATCTTTTTTAATTACCACCAGAGCCAGACCTGCCGGGCCCAGGTTTTTTTGCGCAGCCGCATAGAAAAGCGAATATTGGCTATAGTCACGGGCCATACTGAAGATATCACTGCTCATATCTGCTACCAATGGCACCTTGGTTTTGGGCACATGGTGGTATTGGGTACCATAGATGGTATTATTAGTAGTCATGTGCAGGTAGGCAAGTTGGTCGGGAATATTCCCCGGCCACTCGGGCAGG
Source organism: Chitinophagaceae bacterium (assembly GCA_947456055.1). Lineage (GTDB taxonomy): Bacteria > Bacteroidota > Bacteroidia > Chitinophagales > Chitinophagaceae > Nemorincola. Next base: position 3,085 of record CANGSR010000249.1, on the reverse strand, counting down.
TGGCAATACCTGTCCTGCTTGCTTGAGGCTAAAATCTGCACATCACCATAATGTGTGGCATATTCCAGTGCTTCTTCAGCCCAATGGCCACTGTCTATATAACCTGCCGAACCGTTTTGTGGTAAAAAGTTCATGGGTATCATGCAAAACTGCATCCTGCCCCCACCCTGTAGCCACAGCACATCGTAGGCATCACCAATGCCACAAAGTTCCTTCACAAGGCTTTTGCTTTCCTCCACTATATCCAGGAATTCTTTTCCACGGTGAGGTAGTTCCAATATTGATAGTCCGGTATTCCCATACTTACGCACCGCCTTCGACGCTTCGTGAAGCACCTCGGGCGGCAATGCTGCTGGCCCTGCATTGAAATTGATTTTAGATTGCATCATCAGGTTCTTCTACTGTTGTAATTCCACCACTTACTGCAAATTTCATTGCTTCACCTGCCGTCATGTCTTTGGCAGGTTTCACATTCTTGGAATCAGTTATAATTACCCACCCCGATATTGCATAGGCATGGGGCATATATACCGCCACCTTTCCATCCATACCAAAGTGGCCCATATCCTTCTGGGTCATAAAGCCTATACGCCATATTTCGGGATTCACATTCACACATACCCATACAGGTTTATTAAATCGCTTTTTATCGCCTACAAATGATTTGATAACATCCCTTATGCTTGAATAAATATACTTTACCCCAGGTGTATGCTCAAGAAGACTGGCAAAAGAATCAAAAATCCATTTACCAATAAAGAACCTGGTACCTAAATAGCCTATCAGGGTAACAGCCCCTATAATAGATATAAAACCCGCACCTTTCGGGATCCCCTTTACCTGAACCAGATTATCGACACCGGTAAATATAGAGAAGAGTACATAGCCGGTAATGGCTATAGGGCTTAATAAGAGTAAGCCCTGTAAAAACGATCTGAATAAGACAGCAGCAAAGCGGCGCATGGGCGCAAAGGTACAGGGTATCATGCAAATATTAAATGTTAAATCATTGGGAATGATGACAAAACCAGCGTTTTTTTATTTGTATAAGAATCCTGTAAACGTATGGGTTTGCTATATTATGCAGTATTGGAAAAACATAGGAATTCAAGAATTTTCCTGAAATTTGACGTTTAAATAGTACCGCAATTGCCTTATTCAGAGCTTTTTTGCATTCTAATTGGCCCTTGTTAAATATAATTGATTAATTTGCAATGCTGTTGTTTCATTTAATCACAGGTTTTATTACTTTTACTCCGAAGAAAAAATTTTTATGATAAAAAATATGCTCAAAACCATACTAATGGTATGCTTGGTAGCTTTGCCTGCCGCTGTTTTTGCACAAATAGGACAATTTGAGAACAGGCCACCAAATAATAATGAGCCTGTTAACAGGTATGAGCTACTGGACAAAACCTGGTGCTTCGTAGCAATGAAATGTCCTGATAAAATTGGTTCTGAAGCCCATTACATACACTTTTATTCTACCTTGAAACTTACAGTAAGCAATAGCAATAATATCAACTACGGTAAGTACGAAAGAGAATATAAGGATATGCGTGACAATCCGAAGGAAACAGGTACTTATTCATTAACTCTTGATGAAGCAGGTAGCCTTGTTCTTACATTGAAAAAATCAAAAACCGGTGCTACATCTAAATACTTAGTACCAATGGTTGAAGCTAATCACCTTACCCTGATAAGGACTGATGATGGCGACAAATGCAACATTACTTATGCTATAGCTCCTTAATCGCTAGCTATATTCAAAATATCAAACGCCCTGCAATTTTGCGGGGCGTTTTTCATTATTACAACCCACCCGCACTTTAGGTTCTGGAAACATAAAAATCTGATTCTCCAAAGGCAACTTCTACGGCCAAAACAGGTCTGGATGTCGGGCATATCCATATAGGAAATTGCGAAAACCAAGGTTATTTATGGATTGTTACTGATGCTATTCCCAGGACGATAAAGTGTAGTATGACCAAAAATGGAGACCCTTTGGAAAATGTCATTGTGGAACGTATAAATGGTATAATAACACAGGAATTTATAGTTGATACAACCCTGCTGAACTACCCCTAACGGGAAAAGTAGTGACGGATGCTATTGTTATTTGAAATACCCAAACTGATAAAGATAAAAGGACTTATAAACAAAAAAAAACAGTAGCAGGAATGAACCTACTACTGTTTACTTATTTTGCCTTAATCCTTAAAAATTCTGTATCTCCATTTCAGGATTATAAATAATTACTCCTTTGTAAACTTGATTGCTGTGGTATTCTTACCATCAATTGTTTTCAAAATATAGATACCTGCAGGATATTTGCTGATATCAAGGATGGTTATGTTATCATGCATTTCCTGCTCGATGATAACTTTGCCGGTAATATCAGTAATAATAAACCTACCATTTTGTAGATTTTCAATGGTAATCTTATCTGAAACCGGGTTAGGATAAACCTTTACATCACCCTCAGTAATCTGGTTGGTGCTGATAGCTGTACTTGAAACCAATGTATTCAAAACCGAATTTGTTAACACTGCCGGGTTTGAATCGAAATAGATATACCCCTTGTTCCTGATTTGTGTACCTACTGCCAGACCTGCATCTAACTTCACACTAAACCGAACATATCCATGACTTGCTGGTTCATTACTTCCGCTATCAGCCAGGTTGATACCAGGGAAATTGAAACTCACTACACCTGGGGCTAACCATACAGGGTGCATAGGATGGCTTGTACTTAATACCTTGAGTGTATTTGGATTTACATGTGAATCAAGACTATCAACCACCTTTACAAGTGTAGCAGGTGCTGTACCAGTATTCTGGAAATAAAGTGTGTAGGTTAGTTCACTGGTAGTAACAGGGATATTACCAGTTGCACCTGTTCCCTGAGGTACTACTTGCTTGGCATTAGGGTCATAGGCAGCTACTACTGGGAGACAAACCGTGTAATCATTATTTGCCGGATTAATATCTGTAGAAAGGATATTGGTATATATCCTGAAGCAAAGCGTATCGCCAATGGCAACTGTAGAATTAGGTGTCATGTGCACATGTCCTAATAAGCTGT
>CANGSR010000248.1 GCA_947456055.1 Chitinophagaceae bacterium | reverse complement strand
GAATCACCTGGGACAAAATTTCGCCCAATTCCTGCAAGACACCCGACCCGACCTGTACGAAGAACAAAAGGAACTATGGCCTGATTTCATGATAGAACTGGCACGGTTTGAGTACGCAATTTCCGTGATTTTCGATGAAAACACGCCTAACACCCATGAGCTTGCAACAATTGAAACACCTGATTCTAACCTAATCCTTACACCTGTTTTTCACCTGTTCAATCACCCATTTCCACTCTGCCAATATTACCTCGATTTTGTTCAGAAACGGGAACCGGAGCTACCATTTCCGCAACAAACCTGGTGTGTAGTGGCAAGGGTAAACTATAAAATGGGCCTATTCCCAATAAATGAGGCCCAGTACCATCTCCTCTCTTATCTAAAAGATGGTATGCCCCTCGCTGATGCACATGCCCAACTAATAGCCACCTTTAATTTCCCCAAAGCCGACTTTGAGGCTGTATGGCCCGTATGGCGCAAGTATTTTACCAATTCAGGATTTTTTGTGGAGGGGGAATAGCGCAATATATATCAAGGCCAATACATGCCATGACCAATCATTATCTCCCATGGCGATGCCATAGGCTAGGTTATTTAGCCCCTTCAGGGTTACGAGATTGAATATAACAGTACAAATATATAACAGCCTGATATTTTAGCCCTTGGCATCGCCATGGGAGGCATTGGTGAACAATGATTTTACCCCATCCCAATTTCCCATAAAACTTTACCTTTGCCACCATGTCATCAATATCTAATTTCGACCCCAACTCGGTGGGATTAGCAGCTAATAATATCTTTGGGCTGCCATTTACCCAGGAAGAAGCATCATTGGTTTTACTACCAGTACCATGGGAAGTAACCGTATCCTACAGACCAGGTACTGCCGAAGGCCCTGAACGTATTTTCAGTGCAGCTATGCAGGTTGACCTCTTTGACCCGGATGTAGAAAATGGATGGCAGAAAGGTTTTTACATGTTGCCCGTAAATGAAGAAATAAAAGAAAAGGGCAATGAACTAAGAACCTATGTAGAAGAAGTGCTTGACTTTATGGTTGCCGGTGGAAATGTAGGCGAAGATGCAGCCCTCACCGAAAAGATGAACCTGATAAATGATGGCGGCCAAATGCTGCACGATTGGGTATATACCCACACCAGCGAATTACTAAAAAGAGGCAAAAAAGTTGGCCTGGTAGGTGGCGACCACAGCACCCCATTAGGTTTCATAAAAGCCCTTGCTGACCAGCACAGCGAATTTGGCATATTACAAATAGACGCCCATGCCGACCTTAGGGTGGCCTATGAAGGGTTTACCTATTCGCATGCCTCTATAATGTACAATACCACTAACCTCATTCCACAGGTGAGCAAACTGGTGCAGGTAGGTATACGTGATTATTGCAATGAAGAACTGGAAATAATCAACAATAGTAATGGCCGTATCCAGACTTTCTTTGATAAAAACATCAAGGAACAACAATACGAAGGAGCTACATGGAAGTCAATCTGCACCGAAATCATCAATGCCCTACCCCAAAAGGTATATATCAGTTTCGATATCGACGGTCTTGACCCCAAGCTTTGCCCCAATACCGGCACCCCGGTTCCAGGTGGTTTCGAAGCAGAGCAAATCTTTTACCTATTTAAAATGCTCCACAGTTCGGGCCGCCAGATAATAGGTTTCGACCTCAATGAAGTATCAGCAGGGGGTGCCACCGAAGATGGTATAGACGCCATAGTAGGCGCTAGAGTGCTGTTTAAACTTTGTAATTATATGGTTGCCTAATAATTAAGCTAATTTTTTAAAGCCCGGGATGCAGATTCCGGGCTTTTGTATTTTATGAATAACCCAAAATAAAAAATCAGGATATATTGGGCGGCGATATTTTTGTCATTCGCAAACCTATCTTTTTCTAAATTTCCCCAACCAATATTCCTACAATTACTTCTCCTCCAGTGCCTTTTCTATCATTTTCTCGGGATGCATACTGGGGCGTGGAGCATCTGAAGATAGAAGAATACCTGATTTGCTAACCAATAAGTAGCGTGGAATACCACTAATATGATACTTCCTACATACATCAGATGCAAAACCCTTGGTGTCAATAAGATGAACACCAGCCATATCCTCGCTTTTCAGGTAGCCCTTTGCAACATTCATATTATTATCAGTAGATAAAAATAGGAAGGTTACATCCTTTCCCTCAAACTGCTTTTGTAGTTTTTTCGCATATGGCATTTCGGCTTTACAAGGGGCACAGGTGGTAGCCCATATGTCGGCATAGACTACCTTGCCCCTATAGTCTGATAGTTTTACTTGCTTACCATCAAAATCATAAGCGGTAAAGTCTGGTGCCGGTTTATGCTCCGCAATACTGGCATCGAGCAAGCTCCTTAATCTATCCCTATATGCGGCATGAGTAAATGATTTACCTAATTTGGTCAAATTACTATCCAGATGTTTATACTCCTTCTCCATCATTTCACTACCATATAAGGAAGGCAGATGTTTTATAGGTTCATAAAGAATGGTATACAAGGCAATTTCATAAGGTTCGTCTTTAAGGTAAACCTTAGCTATAGAATCCTTAAGCTTTAGGCTGTTTACTTTGTTATAAGCAACAGTAGCACTATCAAAAACCTTTTCGTCTGATTTGCATTGATGAAAATTATAGCATAGTTCCCGCAAGAAATGAGCATAATAACCTGTACCTATTGCATCAGGATTGCTAAATGGTATGGACTTAACTATTTTGTAATAAGCCGAATCTGAATAAACATTCCTACTACCTTTTCTACCCCTGAAGGCAAACTGCACCAAATCAACAGCTGCATCATAAGTGAAATAGTTTTCAATAGCTTTTTTGGTAACTCCAGGTATCGGGTTTTGTTTACAAAAACTGTCCAGGTAGGCCAGTTCTGCCTTCATCCGCCCGGTTCTATATTTTGCAAATTCCATAGGCTCCATTACCCTAAAACAGTTTTGTTTTTCAAATAATGGAGTACCAGTTAAAAATTTATTCGCAAATTGAAACATGAAATCCATGGTATTTTCGCCCCTGCCATCAATATCAATAGAATTAGAATTGAAGCTTAGCTTAACACTATCACCAGGTGAAATAAACTTTCCATAAAACAGAAGCTTATCATCATTTCTTAGTGTAATTACAGTAGGTTTATTGATATCGAAAGTGAATTGAAAATTACCACCATCATCTACAGGCACCTCCAATGTTTGCTGGACATGTTCAACATCATCGACAGGATTATCAGTATACTGCAAAGACATCGAAGCTTTGTGTGCAATATTAAAATGCCCACAAAGGATAGTTTTTTCGGCTTGTGCATCTACAGGCAGTAAAAAGCAGATAAGTAACAGAAGGTGAATGTATTTCATGATGTTTGTTTAGATAAATGTACCAATTTTTTCAAAAAAAATAAAAATATTTGACAATCATTTATACCTCTGTTATTCTAAATCTAAATAGATATGATTCAAGATAATCTCTAAAAAAAGAGAGGGCTTGATGAGTTACTATTCACCAAGCCCTCTCTTTATAAAGAATAATTATATTTTTGCAGCTAAATATCCCACATGGTTATAAAATTAATTACAACCATCTGTGAAGAATGGGTGAGGCAAACCTAAGACTTGTTGCACAGCCGCCTGGAAACCACTAATCTGGAAATGGTCGGCATAAGCGCAAATGTGCTGGCATAGTAATTCGCCCATAAAATCAGGAGCGTTATTACAAATAGGAGCATCAAAACCTGGCACCGCAGGCATTAACTGGGTATATCCTTTATTGGCTACAACCAGCATAATAGCATCTATGGCGGCTTTGATAGCCAGGGGTGTATTTAAGTGCGGTTCAAATAGGTGTTTTATCTGATTCAGCATATCAATTTGGAAAGCATGTGGCACTACATCGTGTGCGTTCCAAACCCTCTTGGTATTGGCACCCAATTGATTAGTATAATAATCAGAGAACGCTTTATCGCCTGGAGTGGCACCTGCGGCAGGTTGGCAGGAAATTTTCACTACACGGCCCTGTGCCCATGTGCCCCTGGTATCATTCAGATAAAGTGCATAAGCCGGAGAAAGAGCACCACCAAGGCTATGGCCACAAACTGTGATATCAGTAGCAGAAACACTTTGCAGATAATCCCTGGCATGAACGTGGGTACCATTATTGTCTACAGCCATACCTACCAGGTAACTGAGACCTATAGATGTACCCTTTGACATCATGGGCATAGGTGTTAAATGTGGCGAATAAGGCCAGTCAACCTTCTGGATAACATAAAAGTCTTCCAAAAGCCAGTCTAAAACAGATTTAGAATCAGTTCCTGCTATTGCTACCACATGCTGGTTGGTATCGGCATTATGTGCTATGTACATAGTGTTTAGTGCCTTACCCTCGGCGGCCACCACTACAGGCCCCCAAACCAGGGACCAATTACCTATCAGGGATTGAACGCCCGGATCATTTAATACGTTATTAATGGAAGTGTTTGCCTGGGCCGCAATCTGTGATGCTGAGCCATTATAACCATTGCTCAAGTTGGATAAGGTATTCAAACAAAATACCTGTTGGTCAAATGTATATGCCATATTAGATAGATTTAGGTTCAAATATAGATAAATCAGCAAACAATCAAAATAGGTAGAAACCTATTTTTACAAAAAATTACAGATAGTAATAATAAAATAATAACAATCATTCTATCTCATATATTGCATTAGCAGTGCAACTTGATAGCTTCGCAGGATAATAATAGCTTAGGAACTATTATTCAATTAAATATTGCTTAACATCTCCTCTAACTGCGGTACATTACTTTTGCCACCTGCATGAAAAATATACTCATCATTTGTCTACTGGCCTTATTAGCTAGCAGTTGTGGTAATGGCAAACCAGCCAATGAACAAAAGCAATTTCCCAAACCCGGCACTGTGATGGCCACTGCAAAGATTCCTGTGGTAGGTGACACACTCAACAATTTTATGTTCAGCATCAAAGTGGTGGCCGATAGCCAGGTGACGCAGGGTACCTATGATGTAGATGCCGATTTTGGGCCCAACTTTGCCGAAGGACAATTTACAATGCCTAAGGGTGGTGAGGATTTTATACCAGCAGTACGCAAGGGCGACCGTCCCAACACGTTCATAGTAGGCTTCAAAATGCCTAAGGATACCACGTTTTACGATTATTATGAAGTAGCCGGCAGTAAGGGCCAAACCGAAATGAGGTATATTAAGGCTTATTCGTTTAATTAAAGTAGATGTTTAAAATTGGCTGGATTTTAAAAAACATCCCCCTACCCCCTTCCCTACCGCACAAAGCCAAGGCACAAAGGGGGAATTGCCACTTCAAGTTTATTTGGCTTTTATATCCATATTTAGCTTTTAGACGGAGTTTCGCTTAGATAATATTCATTTTCAAATCCTGCACATATCTATAGGGCAATAAGCATAAAATAGATTTTCGCCGCCTCTACTTTCACATTTAGCCAAGGCACGTTGATTAAATAAAGTCCATCATCTGGCTTGTTCTTTTCCTTTTCTGCATCGTTGCAAAAGTCTTTAAATAATTCATTATTCGCAGATTTTGCGCCTTACATAAAAGAAAAATACCTGCGCCATATGATGGACTTTATTTAACCAACGTACCTTACTTTTGCGTCCAAATAGTTCATATGGGCAAAGTAGCCATCAATATAGCCACAGGTAGTATACAGAAGGAAGAAATAATAGTAGGTATTGACCTCGGTACCACCAATAGCTTGATAGCTATTGTGCGTAGCGACACCCACCAACCTATTGCCCTAAAGGAGATTGATGGTCTTACCCTGGTGCCTTCTATTGTGCATTTTGATGAATATGGCAATACTACAGTGGGCAATCCTGCAAGGGAATTGCTGGTAGCCCAGCCTGAACGCACAATTTACTCTGTAAAACGCCTCATGGGCAAGTCTTATAAAGATGTAGGTAAGGATGCGGGGTTCTTTGCCTACAATATTATTGATGATAATACCGATGCCCTGGTAAAGATACAGGTGGGTAATAAATTTTATTCGCCTATAGAACTATCGAGCTATATACTTAAGGAACTTAAAAAACGAGCCGAGCATATACTGAAGGTAAACATCAGCAAGGCTGTAATTACCGTGCCTGCTTATTTCAACGATGCACAAAGGCAGGCTACCCGTGATGCAGGCCGCCTGGCCGGGCTTGATGTGTTGCGCATTATCAATGAGCCTACAGCGGCTAGTCTGGCTTATGGCCTTGGTACCAAACAGCATACCGAAAAAACGATTGCCGTATACGACCTTGGCGGTGGCACTTTCGACATATCGATATTAACCATCAGTAATGGCATATTCGAGGTACTGGCTACTAATGGTGATACTTATCTGGGTGGTGATGATATGGATAATGCCCTGGTTAATTATTGGAAAAAAGAATTCAATATACCCAATATTGATGAAGACAAGTCGCTGGCCCAGCAACTGAGGGTAAGTGCCGAGGAAGCCAAAAAATACCTGACTGATAATGATTATTATGAGGGTATCATAAAAGGTACTCCGGTAAATATAAGCAAGCAACAATTTAATGAACTGATACTACCATTGGTGAACCGCACCATGACCGCATGTGCCAATGCCCTAAAAGATGCGGGCATGAAGAAAGAACAGATAGATGCGGTGGTGATGGTGGGTGGCAGCACCCGTGTGCCACTGGTGAAGGAAAGCGTGAAAAGCTTCTTTGGCAAGGATGTATACGACAAGCTAAACCCTGATGAAGTGGTGGCCCTGGGAGCCGCTGTGCAGGCCGATATTCTGGCTGGTAATAATACGGAGATGCTACTGCTTGACGTGACCCCACTATCGCTGGGTATTGAAACCATGGGCGGGCTGATGGATGTTTTGATACCCCGCAACTCTAAAATACCTGTAAAAGCAGGACGGCAATATACCACACAGAAGGATGGGCAAAATGGTATGCGTATCTCTGTGTTTCAGGGTGAGCGTGACCTGGTGAAGGACAACCGTAAGTTGGCCGAATTTAACCTGACAGGAATACCAGGTATGCCTGCGGGCTTGCCCAAGGTGGAGGTTAACTTCCTGATTGATGCTGATGGAATACTAAAGGTAACTGCTACCGAACTAAGGAGCGGCGTGGCACAGAGTATTGACGTGAAACCCCAGTATGGCCTTACCGATGAGGAGGTAGAAAATATGTTGCTGGATTCGCTGACCCATGCCAAAGACGATATTAAAACCCGTGCCCTGGTAGAGGCGAGTACTGAAGCCTCACAAATGCTGGATACCACCGAGAAATTCCTGGCCAATCATAAGGACTTCCTGACCGAAGATGAAATAGCCCTTACTACCCGGCACATGGATGAACTACGCAATGCCATAACCGCCGGTGATAAAGACAGGATACAAAACGAAACCGAAATACTCAATGATGTGAGCCGCCCCTATGCCGAAAGGGTAATGGATGCCGCCCTGAAAGATGCTATGAGGGGGAAGAAGGTG
>CANGSR010000247.1 GCA_947456055.1 Chitinophagaceae bacterium | reverse complement strand
GGGTGTATACTACTACTATCTAAGTTATGATTGTGGTGGTAAGACCATCGAAGAATCTGGTGATGTAACACTGGTAAGATAAAATACTAATAGATTTTCAAAAGGGCTGTTTCCGTATGGAAATAGCCCTTTTGCTTTTAGTTTAATGCTATATTTCATTAAGGAACAATGATTAAATAAAGTACACCATTTGCTTTGTTCTTTTCCTTTTCTGCGGCGTTACAATAGTTTTTAAATAGTTATCTATTCGCAGATTTTGTGCCTTGCATAAAAGAAAAATATCTGCGCCATATGGGATACTTTATTTAATAAATGTTCCTAAGTCACATTTTTTTTGAGTTCTATGAGTATTTACCCAACGATTTTGTATTATTACATGTCTTTGTTGTAAGAAATCATATTTTTTTTATGATTTCTGTTTTGATATTTGAAAAATGTATTAGCTTTAGTGTCACTTTTTTGTTAAACAGCCGTATATGAGGAAAATATTTACAATTTTAGCCCTGATTATATTTTCTATACCTGCAAAGGCAGCATTTATGCCTATTACCCATTTTACAGGTGGTGCAGTCTATGGTAGCAGAACAATTACCGTTTCTGCAACTGGATCAACAACTACGTATGTAGATCCCTGCCTTGCGGCTACCTTATATTGGGCCGGGCTTGGTGGGCCTGGTAGTTATATTTATACCTTTAGTGCACCTGTTTATTCAATAAATATCACCTGTGATTATTTAAATAGTGGGGTTTTTGGTGCAGGTGAATACCTAAGTATGAAGATTAACGGAGTATTTTATGCATTGACTCCAGCAAATATGATTTCATATAATGTTTGTGGGTTAGCCGGTAGTGCACTTACCAGTTATTTGTTTACTGGGTTTTTAATGGGGCCGGCTACTGCAGGTTTTGATTATAATGGTGGTATCTTTACTATTACTAACTGTTTGGGAATTAATTCTTGTGAGGTTTATTGTAATGGTTCTGCTGCCGGAGTAACATGGAAGATAGGATTTGATAGTTTGAGGAGTGGAGGATGTGTATATGCAAGCGGTAATAATCCATGTGTAGGTGATAGCATCAAATTGAATATGGTTGGTGATTCTACATTAGCTACCTATTTCTGGTGGGGACCTGGTGGATGGACTAGTACATTGAAGAATCCAAATATTTTCCCATCGGTTTTTGCAGATTCAGGTTGGTACCATTGTGTAAGGACTCAGGGGATTGTGCATGATACTGATAGCGTATTCGTACATGTTTACCCGCTACCGGTTATTAACCTAACTAATAATGCTCCTTTATGTGCTGGTCTTATTGATACTTTACGGTTATTGCTAACACCGGTTACCGCAGGAGAGACGTTCAACTGGACAGGGCCTAATTCGTTTACTTCAACTCTACAAAACCCAACTAAAAATGGTTTTAGCCCTCCGGATGTAGGTACTTATTCAGTTACGGCAACATCGGCTTATGGATGTAAGGCATCGGCTACGATCTATGCGGGATTGGTGCCGCCCCCGCCGCCCCCGACAATAACTGGTGATACGGCATATTGTTTTGGTGATCCATTCAGGCCATTTTCAGTTTCTGCAACTGGTGTAGTAAAGTGGTATCCTACAGCAACAAGTACAGCTGGCACTACAACGGCACCTGTAGTTAATACAAGTTCTCCCGGAACTTATACTTTTTGGGCTGACCAAACTATAGGTAGTTGCGAAAGTAATAAGTCATCAATTTCAGTAAAAGTATATCCGAAAATCACTCCTTCATTTACTACAATTATTAACCGTGGGTGTGACAGGGATACTGTTGATTTTGTCAATAATTCAACCGGTTCAACCATGTATTTATGGCATTTTGGTGATGGTACTGCAAGTAGCAGCTCAATGAACCCTAACCATGTTTATTTGACGCATGCCCTTGATTCTGTAACTTTAGTATGTACTGGTATTAAGCCATCATGCTTCCAGCAGATAACCTTAGCTGTGGATACAAGGCACAGTGTAACTGCAGATTATACTATACCAATAGATACTGTTTGTCTTGGCCAGCCAATATCTATGGTGGACAATTCAAGTTCTACTGTATATATCCCAACAGGTACTGCATCACCAGGGGTTATTACACAATACCATTGGGATTTTGCTGATGGTACCACTGATGCCACAGCCAGCCCAACCCATACTTATTTGAAATCAGGTTTTTATACACCAACGCTAACAGTAACCGATAGTATTGGTTGTTTGTCAAGAGTGAAGAAGGATTTGTATGTACTTGAGGTAACAATAAATTCTTTCCATGATACGACTGTGTGTCTTACATCTCCATTCCTTATGGCAAATAAGGTGAGTATTAATCCTAAGATTACAGTACCGTTTACCTATTTATGGACAGAGTCTCTCGGTTTAACAGATACCAGTATACAACAACCCTCATTTGACCTTATAGGTAAATACACTTATACATTTACTGCAACAGTTAATAATTATGGCTGTTTTGCAACGGATGTAATTACCATTAATTCTATTAAAGGTGCACCAATAACTAAGTTGACAGCATCAGCAACAATACCATTTGGTGGTAGTGTGCAACTCAATGCCGAGAATGAAGTGTTTTACAGGTGGCTACCTGATGATGGTAGCTTAAATGACAGGAATATATCTAATCCAATAGCATCACCAAGTAAAACAACCTTGTATACTGTATTTGGTTACGACCAATTTGGTTGTTTAGATAGTGCATATGTTACTGTTTATGTAGATAGTAGCATGGTGGAAGATGCACCAACTGGTTTTAGCCCCAATGGAGATGGTCTAAATGATGTATATCATTTGGTAGGTGTGAAATATAGGACATTAGTTGATTTTAGAATTTATAACCGTTGGGGTCAGCAGGTCTTTTATACTACTAACTATAAGGATGGTTGGGATGGTACTCTTAATGGTGTTAAGCAAGATGTTGGTACCTATTTTTATACCATAGTGGTGGCAAGACCAGGAGGAGAAGGTGATAATAAGGTATATAAGGGTGAATTTACATTAATCAGGTAGTTTTTATAGGAAAACTCAATAGGTAGTTGTCAGTCTGGATAAAGTCTGATTACTACCTTTTGAGTTTGGTATTTTTATATTGGTTTTAGTGATTTAATCTATTATCTGTAAATGAAGAGGGTTTTCGCAATTGTATTTCTATTGCTACTGGTTGCAGGGAAATCATTCTCTCAATTTAGTGTATCATTATCTGGAAGTACCCTAATCACTACCGGTTGGAGCATTGGTGGTTATGCAAGCGTTGTGGATAGTACGGTGCAATTAACCACGCCTAGTACCAATGAAAATGGTTACGTTTATTTCGATTCTGCTGTAAATCTTACCTCTTGTGCCCAATTTACCGTAGATTTTGATTATCAGATAATAAGGGCAGGTGGATCAGCGTTAGCTGATGGGATCGCTTTTTTTTACATTCGAAATCCCCCGGTAGGGTTTATTACAGGTGGTGGTTTGGGTTTGCCTAATCCTGTTACGGGATTAGTATTTACGCTAGATACCTATGATAATGATGGTGATGGTTTGAATCCTGAAAGTGAATTGTACGGTTATACAACGGCCTCAACATACAGTGAAGCCAACAGGACCCAACTAATTACCACCATAAGAGGCGGTGAAACCTTTATGGGTGATGGTACCTGGCACCATATCAAGCTTACTTATAATTCCGGGAATATTAATGTTTATTTTGATTATAGTCTGGTGGCAGGAATGAGTGGTTTTTACCTCATTACGATACCTGCAGGTTATTTTGGTTTTAGCTCCAGTACAGGGGCTGCCTATAGTACACAGAGCGTAAAGTCAATACATATTACTGCAACAGGAGTTGCCCCGCCCCCAACAGTTACGTCCCCGGTAACGTATTGTCAGTTTGCTACTGCTGATACATTATTGGCAACAGGCATAGGCCCATTTCACTGGTATACTACAGATACAGGTACAGTGCCATTACCAGGTAGTCCGAGGCCAAATACATCTGTACCCGGATCAACCTGGTATTATGTAAGACAAGGTACAAATCCATGTATAAGCGTACCAGATTCAATACAGGTAATTATAAATCCCCAGCCAACAGCACCAGTAATTACTGGTACAACTGTTTATTGCCAGGATTCAGTATTTATACCATTTACAGTAAGTGGCACCACAGGTACAATTTTATGGTACACAAGTGCAACAGGAGGAGTAGGAAGTACTACGCCTCCTATAGTAAATACTACTATACCTGGTACATATACTTATTGGGCTACCCAAACTGTACTAGGTTGTGAGAGTCCCCGTTCATCTATTACCGTAATAGTACATGGGGTGCCATCAATGCCTACAATTTCAGGTACAAGTGTTTATTGCCAGTTTTCCCCTTATATACCACCTACTGCTACCACTACGGGTACGGGAAGTACTATTTTGTGGTATACCACAGCTACAGGTGGGGTAGGTAGTACTGTAGTACCATCGGTAAATACCAATGTGGCCGGTACCTATGTGCTATATGCAACCCAAATGGATTCGGGATGTATCAGCCCAAGGGCTGCATTTACAATTACAGTAAATCCAAAACCGGTGCCACCTGTAATATCGGCATTGCCAAGTAATTATTGTCCGGGTCAACCATTTGTGCCATTTACGGTTACCACTGGAACAGGTATTCTATGGTATACCAGTTCCAGTGGTGGAGTAGGTGTTTCAATAGCACCTGGAGTAAATACAGTTGTGCCGGGAACTTATACTTTTTGGGCATCACAGACAGTGGCTGGATGTGAGAGTGACAGGACCATGGTAAGGGTAACTGTTGCAGATAGCTTGTCTGCGGGATTTTCATATCAATTAAGGTTTGGATGTAGTCAGGATACTGTTTATTTCACAAATTTGTCAGGTGGGGCTACGAGTTATAATTGGAAATTTGGTGATAATAGCCCTCAATCTTTAGCTATCAATCCAACTCATTATTATATATCGCATGGTATAGATACTGTAACACTAATTGCAGCTATGTCTCCCTGCTTTGATAGTGTGAAGCAGGTTATAGACCATAGTCATAGTTTGAAAGGTCAGTTTCAGGCTGATTCAACCATTATTTGCCAGGGTAAAAAAGTTACATTTACTGATGGCTCTTCAGGGATGGGTTTGAACTATTTATGGAGTTTTGGAGATGGTTACTTTAGTAATTTGGCCAATCCTGTTCATAAATATCCAAATACTGGTATTTACAAAGTATTCCAGGTAGTAACAGATTTCGTTCCGTGTAGTGATACCAGTTATGCTACAATATCGGTAGATAGTATAAGCCCAATACATATTGCTGTTACAGATACAGTATTATGCAGGGGAAATTATATTACGCTTACCGGGATTTATTCTTCAATAGGCAATACAGGTATTACATGGAGTTTAGGGAATGGGGAAATAGTTAAAAACGTTAATCCATTGTCATATGCTTATTTGTCAACAGGTACATTTACAGTAACTGCATCAGCCTCTTACAGGCAATGCCCTGATACTAGCATTAGCCGCAGGATAACAGTAATACCCACCCCTGTAATAAATTTGGGTAATGATACATCAATATGCAAGGGCAGCCAGCCTTTTGTAATAAGTGATAATATTAATAGAAATACACCAGGGGCTATTTGGGAATGGAACACCGGCCAAACTACATCATCAATTGTAATTACCGAACCAGGTGATTATATTGAGACTGTAAAAATTGGTGGTTGTACATCTTCTTATCAGATAAGAATTGTAAATGATTGCTACATTAATGTACCAAATGTATTTACACCCAATAGCGATGGACTAAATGATTATTTCTTTCCCCGTAATTTATTGACAAGTGGGCTTACCGGGTTTAGGATGGAAATATACAATCGCTGGGGACAAACAGTGTTTATATCAACGTCTACAGACGGCCGGGGATGGGACGGGAAATTTAATGATGTAGAACAACCAGAAGGTGTATACGTATACTATATGGATGCTACATTTAAAGATGGCCAGCATGAACACCACCAGGGAAATATTACATTGATACGTTAGTGTTTTCGTGCTGCTTATAAAACAACGAAACTCACAAGAGAATTATTCATTTCAATATATTAGGTCATAGCAGCCTTCCCTCAATTGATTAAAAACCAATTGTAATAAAAGAATGGGAATCAATGAAAAAGTGTGCCTCCTACCCAACCAAACTGGAAAATTTGACGTCTATAAGGGTATAAATATATTTTCGTAAAATTTTTGCGGACGAAAAAGAACTTTTTATTAATTTTATAGTCAATTTCTTTTGGAAAATGAGGACATTTATTAAGATTATTGTTTTGCTGTTGCTTACTGTGAATGTGAATGCCCAGTGGTTTACAGTAACTAACCTATCAGGTACTACTGCACCTTATGGTACTAATAACGTAACTGTATTAGGAGCAGGTACATTTAGTACCTATCCGGGATGGTGTGGTGCCATTCCATATTGGATAGGAAATTTCACTGGAGGTGTAGCTACACCAGGATGGTATCATTTTACCTTTGCAACACCTACAAAAAGCATAAGAGTCTATACTACAGCATCTGATCCGGGAGAGAGTATTGCTATTAAAATAAACGGGGTTCATTATTCCCTGACAGCGGCTAACCTGATTCCATGGCCGAGTACCTGCGGTACTCCGGTAATGACACTAGTTGGGGATTCATTAGTAAGTGTAGCGGGTAATTCTTCAGCTGAAATTATTATTACCTATTGTTCAATATCTCAGGTAGAGGTAGAAACAGATGGTTTAAGCAATGGTACTGTTTTCACTTTTATGTTTTCTGATTCGGGAGCTTGCTTTAATGTTACAGCAAATAATCCTTGTGTAGGTGATACCATTAAGCTTGATGCAGTAGGTGATTCTGTTGGTGCAACCTATGCGTGGTCAGGCCCAGCGGGTTTTACAAGTACCGAACAGGCTCCATTTAGATTCCCTGCTATAATGGCCGATTCTGGTACTTACAGAGTAATAAGGATAAAAGGAATAGTGCATGATACTGGATATGTACATGTTACAGTTCATCCGTTACCAGTCATAAACTTGTCTAATAATGCACCATTATGTGCAGGTCTTTTAGATACCCTGAAATTAAGTGTTACACCAGACTCTGTTGGTGAAACATTTAGTTGGACTGGTCCGGCAGGATTTACATCAGCAATTGAGTTTCCTATTGTACCGGCCTTTACTGCAATAAATGTTGGTGTTTACAGTGTAACTGCTACTACAAGGTTTGGATGTAAAGCCAGTGGTTCCATATATGCAGGTATTGTACCTCCACCTCCGCCACCTACAATACATGGTGATACATCATATTGTTTTGGCGATCCGGCTGTTCCTTTCACAGTCTCTGCTACAGGAATAGTATTGTGGTACCCAACACTAACCAGTACTACCGGCTCAACAACGCCACCTACGGTTAATACTAGTTTAGCTGGTACATTTACCTATTATGCCGACCAGACAATAGGTAGTTGCCAAAGC
>CANGSR010000246.1 GCA_947456055.1 Chitinophagaceae bacterium | reverse complement strand
AGGTTGGTAATGGCTGCCGCTCCGATGAATATTGCCAAGTTGAGGAGTGGCGGTCATAATATCCTGAAATTTGATTTTCCCAATATCAATTTATTAGATAGTATGCACTATCCCCCTGATTGTAGCAGTGGATTAATTTACACAATTGATTCAAAACCGGGCCTTGCTGATGGAACAACCATTTTCAACCATGCAGGTATATTTTTCGACTATAACCCTGTTGTAACCACAAATACTGTAGAAAATATTATAGGTATTCCACACACTGGCAGCCTTCATAGCCTTGGGATTAATAATAGTGGAGTAAGAATTTATCCAAATCCTGCTAAAACTGAACTCCATATAGATAATGTACAAATTACCACCCTTTGTACCTTAAGTAATATATTAGGTGTTGAGTTACAAACTGGAAACCTCTGCCCTGGCAATAACAGTATTAATATAGAAAGACTACCCCAGGGAATGTATTTTATAAAAATAAACGGGGGTGAGGTTTTGAAGTTTGTTAAAAATTAATATCTTATTTAATTATATTTTGATTGCGACATCACCCCAATAACCCGCATTTGGGGCAATGATGGGGCAATGTTTAATGTTGTAATATATTGATAATCAAATAGTTGTGGTAAACGTTGCCCTAAGCTGATATTTTAGGGTTTTGGGGCAATGGAGTGGGGTAGACTTTGGGGTTGTTGTTTGGGCTTGGGAATGTTGCAAACATAGGAGAAGGGGTTTTATTTGCAGTTCCGTGATGTCCCTGAGGAACATCACGGGGGTACAACGTACTTTTTGAAAAAACTGCCGTCAGTACCGCTTTCTGCGGTCAGACGGCAGTTTTTTGGCACTCAGGACCCACCTCGCCAATTCCGATTGGTCTGACCGCAGAAAGCGGTACAGACCAATCAGAATTTCATTATCTAATTTTTGTTGGGCTTTGGTTATAGCGTTTGGGTTTGGGGATACATCAGTGGTGGTAGGTTCCAGGTTAGCCGGATATGCTGTTACGGATATGTATTGCCTGCTAACCTCGCCACAACCAGCCCAATTTCGGCTGCGCCGAAGCGTCCCTTCCTAAAAACAGTAGGGTAGTTTACCCATGGTGGTTATGCATTGTTTTTACGGTAAGTAAATTGCAATGTAAAATACATGGCACAAAAAAATAAGCCCCCGATTCTATCGGGGGCTTTATAAAATATTTATCAGAAAACTATTTCTTAAACTGTGGGATTAATTCATTAACCAGGGCGGTTAATTTCTTTAGTCCATCTTCTGGTAAGTTACCTTTTTTGAATTCTTTCAATACATCAGAGTGTTTTGCTTCCATCTGCTGCAGGAATGTTTCTTCAAAGGCTTTTACATTCTTAACCGGGATTTCACGGATAAGGTTGTTAGTACCAATATAGATCATGGCTACCTGCTTTTCTACTGTGTATGGGTTGTACTGCAACTGTTTCAGGATTTCCACGTTACGGCTACCCTTATCAATTACGTTCTTTGTAGCAGCGTCAAGGTCACCACCGAATTTAGAGAAGGCTTCCATCTCACGGAAAAGGGCCTGGTCCAATTTCAAAGTACCAGCTACCTTTTTCATTGATTTGATCTGAGCGTTACCACCCACACGGCTCACGGAGATACCCACGTTGATCGCAGGACGGATACCAGAGTTGAACAGGTTTGACTCAAGGAATATCTGGCCATCGGTAATGGAGATTACATTGGTAGGGATGTATGCTGATACGTCACCTGCCTGTGTTTCGATGATTGGTAATGCTGTAAGCGAACCACCACCTTTCACCATATGCCTGATGCTTTCTGGTAAGTCATTCATTTTCTTAGCTACCTCATCGTTACCGATAACCTTTGCAGCACGCTCTAGCAAGCGGCTATGCAGGTAGAATACGTCACCAGGGTAAGCCTCACGTCCCGGAGGGCGGCGAAGCAACAATGACACCTCACGGTAAGCCACGGCCTGCTTAGAAAGGTCATCATAGATAACCAATGCTGGACGGCCAGTATCGCGGAAGAACTCACCTATCGCAGCACCGGCAAATGGTGCGTAGAACTGCAATGGGGCTGGTTCAGAAGCTGATGCTGCAACAATAGTTGTATAAGGCATTGCACCGTAGTCTTCCAGTGTTTTCATCACACCGGCAACTGTAGATGCTTTCTGTCCGATAGCAACGTATATACAATAAACAGGCTTGCCTGCTGCGTAAAACTCTTTCTGGTTGATGATGGTATCCACACAGATAGCTGTTTTACCAGTCTGGCGGTCACCGATTACCAACTCACGTTGTCCACGGCCTACAGGGATCATAGCGTCAATCGCCTTGATACCAGTCTGCAATGGTTCTTTTACAGGCTCACGGAAGATAACGCCTGGTGCTTTACGCTCCAGTGGCATCTCATACAGCTCACCTTTAATTGGGCCTTTACCGTCAATTGGTTCGCCAAGTGTGTTTACCACACGTCCGGCCATACCATCACCTACCTTGATAGATGCGATCTGGTTAGTGCGTTTCACCTTGTCGCCTTCGCGAATTGACATGTAATCACCCATCAATACCACACCCACATTGTCTTCTTCAAGGTTGAGGGCTATGGCTTTAACGCCATTTGCGAATTCAACAAGCTCACCCTGACGAACACCATTCAGTCCGTATACACGGGCAATACCATCGCCTATTTGCAATACGGTGCCTACTTCTTCCAGGGTAGCCGCGCTGTCTACGTGGCTCAACTGTTGGCGCAATATCGCCGATATCTCATCCGGTTTAATATCAACCATATTTTATAAATTCAAAAGTTAAAATTCAAAATTCAAAAC
This sequence comes from Chitinophagaceae bacterium, assembly GCA_947456055.1. GTDB lineage: Bacteria > Bacteroidota > Bacteroidia > Chitinophagales > Chitinophagaceae > Nemorincola. The sequence goes on along the minus strand of CANGSR010000246.1, from coordinate 4,726 downwards.
TAAAATTTCCTTCCTTGTACTGGTATTATCCAACAACCTTTTTGCCCTGTTTATAGTGCAAACGGGTTGTTTCAAATTATATCTTTGTAACGTAGGTATAATCGAGCAATTTCGTCCTGATATCATTCAGGCTCTTCTTTACACTGGCATCATACAACCTGTCTTCTACTTCCAGCACGAATCCACCTATCAGGCTTTCATCAACTGCTGTTTTCAGATTTACTGTATCCTTAGGCATGTAACCTGCTATCTTACCCACAATAGTAGCTTTCACCGCATCATCCATAGCTGAAGCTGTGGTTAATGTTACAGTCCTGATATTTTTTGCAACATTATATTGGGTAATGAATGCCTGGGCAATTTCAGGCAGGTTCAGTTCACGGCCTTTTACTACTAATAGTTGTATAAAAGCTGTGGTCATTTCGTTGATGGTGTATTTTTTCAAAACCTCAAATACAACAGCCAACTTTTTATCTCCGCTTATAACCGGGCTACGCAACATGACTGCAAAATCGTGGCTGGCTTCACAGATGCTGTTAAGCAACTGCATATCCTGCAATACTGCATCTAAACTGTTTCTTTCAACAGCCAGATCAAGTAATGATTTTGCGTATCGTGTAGCAAGACGTGGATTCTGCATAATTTTAATTCAAAAGTAAAAAGTAAAAATTTAAAACTTCCTATGTTTGTCCCTTTTGGTATGGAACAAATTAGTTCAGTTTAATGTCTTCAGCAAGCATTTTCATATATGCATCCTGACCTTCAGAAGCATTCAGTTGCTTGCGTAAAATGCGGCCTGCAACTTCTACTGCCAGGTTACCTATTTCGTTTTTCACTTCGGTAAGTGCTGCCATTTTCTGCTGCTGGATCTGCTGCTGTGCATCAACAATAATTTTGTTAGCTTCAGCCTTAGCAATATCCTTAGCTTCGTTTACAATTTTATCCCTGGTTTCTTTAGCTTCCTTAAGCATGTTAGTGCGTTCTTCACGAGCCTGCATCAACAATTTTTCGTTTTCGTTTTTCAACTGGCTCATTTCGTTTTTCACGCGCTCAGCAGTAGCTATAGAATCAGCAATGCCTTTTTCGCGCTCACCTAATGAGCTAAGGATGGGTTGCCATGCGAATTTCTTAAGGATGAAGAAAACAGCAAGGAAAGCTAAAAGCGTCCAGAAGAAGAGTCCGAGTTCCGGGGTTAATAAATCCATTGTAATGTCTGTTTGTACTTACTGCCCATAAGGGCCAGATAAGCGGTTTTTAATTTAGTGTACTGAAAACTTGTATTAAAGTCCCATGATGGGAGAATAAACTTTTAATAACTGCATCCTCTGCCCTATGCGTTGGATGCAGTTAATTTTGTTGTAACTGCCTGATTAAAGCACGATAGCCAAAAGGCTTACGATAACTCCGAAAAGTGCAACACCCTCAATGAAGGCTGCCATCAGGATCATGTTAGAACGGATATCATTGGTTGCTTCTGGCTGGCGTGCAATTGATTCCAACGCACCTTTACCAACCTGGCCAATACCAACACCTGCTCCAAGTGCTGCGATACCGGCACCTACCGCTCCACCAGCTGATCCTATTGATCCTGATGCAGTTAACATAATGCTCATTAAAGACATAATATATGGATTTAAATTAAAAAAAACAATTTCAAAGCCTATATGGTAAACATACCATCCAGGGTACTAATTAATGTGCATGTGCCTCATGGCTATCATGAGATTCGTGCTCTCCATGCCCTTCTTCAATTGACTGGCCAATAAACACCGCTGTAAGGTTAGTGAATATGAATGCCTGAATGGCACCAACCAATAATTCGAGGAAGAATATAAAGATAGTGAATGCAAGAGATACGGGTACGAAACCTGCTCCTACAAAAGTATTTAGAGCTGCAAAGATGAATATCATGGAGATCAAGGCCAGGATAACGATGTGACCCGCCATCATGTTTGCAAAAAGACGTATCATCAATGCCATTGGCTTAATGAATAAAGATGCAACCTCAATCAAAACCAACATTGGCTTGATAGCACCAGGTACTCCCGGAGGGTTTAATAAGTGACTCCAGAAGTGCTTGCGGCTTTTAGCAAGGATAACTACGAAAGAAATCAATGCCAGACAACTGGTTACAGCGATATTTCCAGTGAAATTAGCACCACCTGGAAGTAAACCTAAAAGGTTATTAATCCAGATAAAGAAGAAGGTGGTTAATAGTAAAGGCATGTATTTTTTGTACTCTTTACCCAGGTAAGGAACAGCAACCTCATCACGAAGGAAGATAATAATCAGCTCAATGAAATTCTGCATGCCAGATGGGGCTTTCATAGCACCAATACCAGCATATTTTTTGCTTGCTTTGGTCAATACTACCAATAAAATGGTAACACCAACAAGCATAGACAATACATTCTTAGTAATGGAGAAGTCGTACAATTTAGCACCATCATCAGAAACGATATGTTCTTTCATCATATCTTTCTGTAGGTGAACACCTTCATAGCTTTCGCCTTCAGCAATTTTAGATGAAGAGAAAATCATCAAACCCTTGGTAGAATGATAAATAACTACCGGTAAAGGCATAGAAACGTGGGTAGGCTCGCCACCTGGGTGGTTAAGCGTAAATAAATGCCATTCGTGAGAGTCGGAAATGTGACCAAATATTACTTTTGCAATATCCAGTTTGCCACCTTCTTCTTTTTTACCACCTTCTACTTTCGCCGCTTCAGTAGACTCTTTGGGCGGAGTATTGTTTTCAGCCTGACCATTGGCACATACAGAACCTCCTAAAACAGTGAAGCCTAGTACCAGAAGGAATAACAAGCGTTTAAAATTCATTACCACCTTTGAAATTTTGTGCAAAGTTATGGGTTTTGGTTTCAAAAAAAACATTTTTTGACATAAAGTATTTTAGGTTATCCCTCAAATACGCACAAAATTCATTAAAATATTGTTAATGCAGGAGTAATATTGGGTTAAGGTGGGTGTTGGGTTGTGATTGTATAATGAAATAGTAATTTATGTGGTAGAAAATCAGAGGATAGTTTAGGATGGAGGGCTTTTGTTTTCAATTTGAAGTATTGAAAGTAATTAAACCCAAGTTTCAGATAATGTAATATTATGTTATCACATTATATTGGCCTTGCCTCGAATTGCGCTGCACCTACGGAGCAGTTTTCGTTGATTGTATTATTTTTCTACAAAGCCTTTGGCCCCGCTGGGGCCAACGACATTAATTAATGCAGAACCTGCCTTGCAGTTTATATTTATAAAATAAAAAATAGTAGATTCAGGATGTAAAATTGATAATTTAATGATGGTATTTGCTGCCAATTATAAAGGATTTTGGCTATAGCCACATTATTAGAAATATTATACCCCGGCTTAAAGGCCGGGGTATAATATTTATTTTGAAGGATGTTTATGTGATAAAGAAGAAAAAACGGCTTTGAAACGATTGTCATTTGCCTTTTGCCTTAGAAGCAAAAGGACTTTTGTTTATTAAATAGGAAAGCAAAAAGACTTCCTGACTTTTGACTTTTGATTATGAAAGGACTTAATACATTTTAATCGAAAAGGATTTTTTGACTTTTAACTTTGAAAGACTTTTGAATTTGCCAGAATGTGGGTTTTGACTTTTTACTTTTTACTTTTTACTTTGTTAGTACTCATACCACTTCTTATTATTTCCTAATATTGACGAAAGACCTACTGTTACCATACTCACATTGCCATAACCGGCTTCCATAAAGAAGCCAAAATGCCTAAATAGCATGTACCTTAGCCCGAGTGCATTTACTGCATAACCTACAGGATTAACAGCCTTATTTTGAATTTCAGGATTAACTTCCCCATTCTGGACCGCTGTTGCCCTACCAATGCCAAAGGCAAATCCGGTATAAAAGTCGAATTTCCTGCTTCTAAAATAGTGGTAGTCGACTTTGGCTGTAATGGTTAAGATATCGAGTGACCAGGTGTAATCAAAAGTCTGTTGCAGGTAATTAGTCCATGCTACTGTGGTAGAAGTAGCACTGGCATATTGGGCCATTAAGCCTACAGCTAGTTTTTCGTTTACAGCATATTGGTAGGCTGCCATAAAAGGCCCAAGGCTTGAACCTATTTTACCCCCACCAACTAATTTTAATGCCTCTGGTCCCAATGCAGGAAAACCATAGCCAACGAAAAAATGGGATGAACCAGGAACCTGCACCTGGGCGTATGCCGAATTTGTAAGGAAGAAAGATAAAATAAGGATAGTTATTTTTAGAATCGGGGATTTAATATAGTTCTTCATAATTAAGATCATTTTGGCTTGTAGTAAAGTACTCTAGAATTTGGAATACAAACTCCGAATAATAATGGCTGTATAAAACTTTACGGTCAATGAGCAAAGATAATATGTTTAGGTAATGATTGAAGTTATTACAACGAAAAAGTGCCGAAATTGATGTTCGGCACTTTCTAATAGGACAATATTTTATGTTTTTGAGTTTATTTCCCTAGACTTTCAAGATACAGTTTTTCAACCTTAGTTCTGGCCCAAGGAGTGGCACGAAGAAATTTGAGGCTTGATTTGATACTTGGATTTTCATGAAAACAATTGATGCGGACACGTTCATCCATTACTTCCCATCCATAATGGGCCACTAAATGATTCAAAATCATTTCCAGTGTTATACCATGCAAAGGGTTATTGGGTTGGGCAGGCTCAAAGTTCATTACTTTT
>CANGSR010000245.1 GCA_947456055.1 Chitinophagaceae bacterium | reverse complement strand
ATGGTACGATTAGAAAAGTAAACACCTCGGGTATCATAACTACTATTGCTGGCACTGGTCATAGTGGTTACAATGGTGACGGTGGTCCTGCCACGAATGCACAATTATACGACCCTTTTGGTTTAGTGTTTGATATTGCTGGTAACTTATATTTTTCAGATAACGGAAATGCCAGAGTTCGGAAAATAAATACTTTGGGGATTATTACTACTATTGTAGGTACTGGTATCCCTGGTTATAGTGGGGATGGAGGACCAGCGAGTATAGCACAAATAAAATGTGGTGGCTATATTGCAATTAATAATAGGGGAGACATTTTTATTCCAGATTATTATAACTTTAGAATACGGAAAGTCGATACACATGGCATTATCACTACAGTTGTAGGCAATGGGGTCGGTGCAAATTTAGGAGATGGAGGTCCAGCTACTGCAGCTTCTTTATTGAGTGCTTGTGCTATACTATTTGATCACTCAGGAAATATGATTCTTTCAGATAGGCTTGCCTGTGTTTTACGTATAGTAAACACGGCTGGAATTATTAGTAGAATCGCAGGCAATGGAATAGTTGGATATAGCGGAGATGGTGGACTAGCTACAGCTGCAGAACTAAATAGTGATGTTATATGCTCTGCAATTGATGCAGCTGGGAATTTACACATCGCTGACCCAAATAATAATAGAATAAGAAAAATAACCTATAGTAATACTGAAGTAAATAATGTAGCTTTTGCTACACAAGAAGTAACAATCTATCCCAATCCTGGTCAAAATACCATTACAATTACTACTTCACATACACTGGAGCAAATAATCATTACAAACTCAACAGGACAGATTGTTTTTAGCCAGGAATACTATAATGTAGAACAAGCGAAAATAGATGTAAGTTGCTTCAGTAAAGGAATCTATTTCATCAAAGTAAATAATGCCCAAATTCAGAAATTCGTAAAAGAATAACAAGCTCCTTTGTGGCAACTGATTCACAATTACCGCTAACCACGAAATGATATATTTTTTTGCGTACCAATACCCGCCGTGGCGGGTTAAATACCCTAGCCCATGGCATCGCCATGGGAGGCAATGATGATAAGATTTATAAGCCCTGGAAGGGCGAAATCTCAGAGCGATGGGCATCGCCCATCGAAACGAAAGGGTGACAAAATAAACATGAAAATCCATAAAACCATTAACTTAACAATATTGCCCCTTACCTCATTGACCATCCATTTAAAAAACCCGAAGGGTTGACATTATTATAGCAATCCGTATACCCCCTTTTTCAAAACCCTGAAGGGGTGATATTATATCAATAGTTGACCAATCGCATTAACAACAGTTCAATAAAACCCTCAGGTAAAGCTCAATACTTACCCTCAAGCTAAATAACCTTGAAGCGGCAATTCCCCCTTGGGGCGTTAGCTTAGAGCGTGAGCGAAGGGGCAAGGAGGATGTAAAGTAAAATAACTTCATATTTAAAATGTTAATTTTCAGTCTACAACACCCACTCCTTCGGAGAGGGCCGGGGTGAGGCCACCAATACCAAATAGAAATCATTCTAAAAAACCAAATCCCTCCTCCCCCACAGCAATAGCAAAAAATAGATTATTTTTATGCACTGAAACTAAATACATTATGCTCAAAACTTCTACCATTGCCTTCCTGGAACAATTGGCACTCAATAATAACAAACCATGGTTTGACGCCAATAGGGACAAATACCTAGATGCAAAAGAAGATTACGAAATATTTGTAGGGGGCGTACTCAATGCCCTTGCCGAAAACGAACCACTCTTCAAGGAGCAAAAAGCAAAAGATTGTATTTTCAGGATATTCAGGGATGTGCGCTTTGCCAAAGACAAATCGCCCTACAAACCCAATTTCGGGGCATTCTTCAGCAAGGGAGGCCGCAAATTTCCCGGTGCCGGCTACTATATGCACCTGGAACCCGGCGGCAATAGTTTTGTAGGTGGTGGACTATGGATGCCCGAGGCACCCCTACTCAAAGCAGTAAGGCAGGAAATAGACTATAACCTGCCCGACTTTAAAACCATAGTAGACAACCCCGGCTTTAAAACCACCTTTGGCGAGGTAAAAGGCGAATCGCTCAAAAACCTCCCTTCGGGCTATACCGCCGACAACCCCGCTGCCGAATACATGAAACTAAAAAGCTTCACCGCAATGCACAACCTACAAGACTCCGACCTCACCTCCCCCGCCCTGCAAACCAATACCGTATCCATCTTCAACACCATGAAACCCTTTATCGACTTTTTGAACAAGGCCATTGCCTAGGTGGTGTGGTGATTTTTGGGTCAACGCCCTAATTTTCGCCGTTGTTGGTGTTTTCACCAACAACAGTCTAGGTTAGCCGGAAATAGGTATTATTTACCTTGCGAATTTGCTAAACGTAAGATTGTTGATAAAAACACCAACAATGGCGAAAACTGCTTACCAGCATTGTTGGCTCCATAGGAGCCAATGGCTTTGTAGAATTAATTATACCAAACGGAAACTGCTCCCTAGGAGCAGCGCCCATTAATGGAGACTATCAAAATTGATAACTAATGTAAACACCTGACGAGATGTACATCGAAATTATGAATGACCCAAAAAACGATGGTCACGCCCTGAAAGGGCAATAGCCCGGAGCGATGGGCATCGCCCATCGAAATAGCGATTAGCCAAATAAATAATTCATTCGCCGTTGTTGGTGTTTTCACCAACAACAGTCGAGGTTAGCCGGAAATAGGTATTATTTACCTTGCGAATTTGCTAAACTAAAGATTATTGATAAAAACACCAACAATGGGGAAAACTGCTTACCAGGTCTGTTGGCTCCATAGGAGCCAATGGCTTTGTAGAAATAATTATACCAAACGGAAACTGCTCCCTAGGAGCAGCGCCCATTAAAAGAGACTATCAAAATTGATAACCAAGGTAAACACCTGACGAAAAGGGCATCGCCCATCGAAATACCGACCACCCCAAAAAACATCAACAACAAAATCCCCCAACATTCATGCCCCGCTTCCTCCTCCCCATACTCCTCCTCCTATCCACAGCCGCTACTGCCCAGCAGGAGGCCCTGATAAAATATGTAAAACCCATCATCGGCACCGACCGTATGGGCCACACCTACCCCGGTGCTACCGTGCCTTTTGGCGCTGTGCAGCTAAGCCCCGAAACCGACACCCTGCCCTACGAGGTAAACGGCCACTACAACAAAGACGTATATAAATACTGCGCCGGCTACCAATACCAGGATAAAACCATAGTAGGCTTCAGCCATACCCATTTCAGCGGCACCGGCCACTCCGACCTTGGCGATTTCCTCATCATGCCCACCACAGGCACCCTCCTGCTCAACCCCGGCACAGCAACCAACCCCGAAACCGGCTTTAGGTCGGGCTATAGCCACAGCACCGAGGTGGCCGAGGCAGGCTACTACAAGGTGAATCTGGACAAATACAATATACAGGCCCAGCTTACAGCCACCACCCGTGTGGGCTTTCACCAATACACCTTCCCCGGGTCCGACCAGGCACACATAATACTCGATGCCGTATATGGCATCTACAACTATCCCGACAAAAACGTGTGGACCTTCATACGCATAGAAAACGACAGCACCGTAACCGGCTACCGCCAAACCAATGGCTGGGGCCGCACCCGCACCCTCTATTTCGCCCTCAAATTCTCCAAACCTTTTACCAACTATGGCTACCAGAACAGTTCTAAAAAAGAGGTGTACCGTGGTTTCTGGAGAAAATTCGACCAGGACAAAAACTTCCCCGAGATGGCAGGCACGCAGATAAGGGCCTATTTCGACTTTAAGACCAATGAGGGAGAAGCCATAAAAATAAAATTCGCCATCTCGCCCGTAAGCACTGCCAATGCCCTTGAAAACATGCAGGCCGAAGCACCGGGTTGGGACTTCGACAAGGTAAAAAAAGCAGCCCAGGACCTCTGGGAACAGGAGCTGGACAAGGTGGTGATAAAAGCCGACAAGGAAACCATGGAGAATTTTTACACCTCGCTCTACCATACCTATATCAACCCCACCGTATATATGGATGTAAATGGCGAATACAAGGGGCTTGACCAAAACATACACAAGGCCACCGGCTTCACCAACTATACCACCTTCTCGCTCTGGGACACCCACCGTGCCCTCCACCCCCTCTTCAATATACTGCAGCCCCGCCGCAATGCCGATATGATTAACTCTATGCTGGCCCACTACGACCAGAGCGTGCACAAAATGCTGCCCGTGTGGAGCAACTCGGCCAATGAAAACTGGTGCATGATAGGCTACCACAGCGTATCAGTAATAGCTGATGCCATGCTCAAGGGCATAAAAGGCTTCGACTACCAGCGTGGCCTTGATGCCTGCATAGCCACCGCCACCCATGCCAACTATGACGGGCTGGAATACTATATGAAGCTGGGCTATGTGCCCGAAGACAAAAGCGGCTCATCAGTTAGCAAGACTCTGGAATATGCCTACGACGACTGGTGCATAGCCCAGATGGCCAAAAAACTGGATAAGCAGGACACCTACACCGAATATACCAAACGGGGCACCAACTACAAAAACGTATACGACCCCACCTTGGGCTTTATGTGCCCCAAAATGAGCGATGGCACCTTTAAGATAGATATAGACGTGCTGAACACCGATGAGCCCGGCTTTATAGAAGGCAATACCTGGAACTACAGCCTCTACATACCCCACGAGCCTGCCACCATGATACAGATGATGGGGGGCAAAAAAAGGTTTACGGCCCACCTGGATAGCCTGTTTACCATGCAACTGCCCGATAGCTTTTTTGCCAAAACCGAAGACATAACCATTGATGGTATAATAGGCAACTACGTGCATGGCAACGAACCAAGCCACCACATAGCCTACCTCTATAACTGGACCGACGAACCCTGGAAAACACAGGAGCGGGTGCGCATGATACTAAAAAAGATGTACCGCCCCACCCCCGACGGGCTTAGTGGAAACGACGACTGCGGGCAGATGAGCGCCTGGTATATATTTAGTGCCCTGGGCTTTTACCCCGTAGCCCCCGGCTCCGAAAACTACGCCCTGGGCAGCCCCGCCATTGATAGTGCCACACTGCACCTGGAAAATGGCAAAACCCTCACCATAAGCACCCAAAACCAAGGCGATAAAAACACCTATGTGCAAAAAGTAACCCTCAATGGCCATACCCTCACCCGCAACTACCTCACCCATACCGACATCACCACCGGCGGCACCCTCATCTACACCATGGGCAATAAACCTAAAAAATAAAACACAATATTATTCCCTATATTTGTAGCACTACTAACAGCCTATAAAATTTAATAATGATGAAGCAGGTACTACTTTTTTTGATGGTGTTTTGTGCGGTAAATGGCAGGGGGCAGATTATCACGACTTTTGCAGGTGGAGGGACATCTGGGATTGGAGATGGTGGACCTGCAACATCTGCAATAATACCAAATCCAAATAGTGGTATTTTTGATAAGTATGGTAATTTTTATTTTATTAATTGTATTAGTGGCAATAGAGTTAGAAAAGTTGATACTTTAGGCATTATTTCAACAGTTGCTGGTACAGGTATTGGTGGATATTTTGGGGATGGTGGTCAAGCTACTTCTGCTAAGTTAAATGGACCTATTTCAGTACGAATAGATGGTGAAGGAAATATCTATATTTCAGATGTGCAAAATTTCAGAATAAGAAAAGTAGACAAAGCTAGTGGAATTATCACAACTTATGTTGGTAATGGTGTTGGTGGCTATAACGGTGATGGCATCCCTGCAACGTCAGCATCTATTTATGGTACTTCAGAAATGGCAATGGATAAATTTGGCAATCTTTATATTGCCGATTATTACAATCAGAGAGTTAGAAAGATTAATACTTTGGGAATTATTACAACATACGCAGGTACAGGTGTAGCAGGCTCATTAGGAGATGGAGGAGCTGCTACTAATGCGCAACTTAATTACCCAGTTGGATTAACAATTGATTCGTTTGGAAATATATTTGTTGGGGAAAGTACTGGAGCAAGAGTCAGGAAAATTGATGCAATGGGAAATATTAGTACAATTGCAGGCAATGGCTTGACAACATTTACCATTGATGGAATACCTGCCACAAACGCTTCAATTGTTCCAATTAGACTTGCAATTGATAGTTTTGGGAAATTATATATTGGAGATAATGGAAATAATAGGGTATATATGATTGATAATATTGGTATTATCCATACCGTTGCTGGTACGGGTGTCCGTGGTGCTACTGGTGATAACGGGCCAGCAACAGCTTGTGAGTTAGATTATCCATCAGGCATTGCGTTAGATGCTTGCGGTAATTTGTATATATGTGAAGCTGATAATAGGAAAGTGCGTAAAGTTACATTTGATACAAGTTGTAATCCGCATGGTTATCATGGTTCACTAAATGTAATTAACCTAAGTCTAGAATTAAGTATCAGTCCAAATCCAGTATCTACAACCCTATCCGTTTCATACACCAACCAGTTTTATGATGTATCTATATACAATCTTATAAATCAAACCCTCTTCACACAAGCCTACACCTCCACCAAAGCCGAAATAGATATGTCGGGCTATCCTGCCGGGGTGTATATAGTAAGGGTAAGGGATAAAGATGGCGGGCAAATAGTAAGGAAAGTGGTAAAAGAATAGAGGGGGTAAAGGGTATAAGATTATAAAAAAACAATTTTGTGTAAGGTGTACATATTATATGCACTTTGCCTTAATAACTCGCCCTTACAAATATCTTCCGCTAACCAACAATATTTTCACTAACTAAATTCAACAGCTTTTTAGTTGCCCCGGCCTTTAGGCCGGGGTAGAAACCGATATATGATAAGGCTTTAGCCCAAACAAAGCACATTTATCAGGTTATTTGGGGATTTACATTATTTTTGATAAAACAATAAATCATCAACCATGCCATATACCAAAGTCATGATTCATTACATTTGGGCCACAAAAGCGAGGCAAAAACTAATTTCAAAAGAACTAAAACCTCTATTATTAGACCATATCAAAGATAACAGTGTAAAAAAAGGAATATTTATTGACACCTTAAATTGCGTTGAAGAGCATATTCATTTACTAATTTCACTAGGCAACGACCAAACCATATCCAAAAATGCCCAACTTATAAAAGGGGAATCATCTTTTTGGGTGAACCAGCAAGGTTTAATAAATCAAAAATTTGAATGGCAGGACGATTTCATAGCTCTTTCGGTGAGTGAACGATTTATACCAGTTGTAAGACAATATATTATCAATCAGGAAGAACATCATAGGAAGAAATCCTTTGCAGAAGAGTATCTAGAATTCTTAAAGGGACACGGATTCAAACCCGAGGATTTTGGCTAAAGCCAAATTTTATTTAATATTCAAACCCCGGCCTAAAGTGGCTGTTGCACAACTAGCTTAAGTAGCAAAAATAGGCTTTAAAGTGTCAAGTTTTTTGCTTATATTTGGTTATGCAAGGCAAAAAGACATATCAGGAGAAGTTATTTATGAGCTTCCGCCTAAGTGATAGAGTTCCGGAGGAT
>CANGSR010000244.1 GCA_947456055.1 Chitinophagaceae bacterium | reverse complement strand
TGTTGCATCAGTACACTTTCTATTGCCTGGGCCACATATTTTTCATGATTGTAAGCCAGCATGAAGACGGCAACTAAAGGGGTGTTGTTCAGGGTTTTTTCAGAATCCATTTTGCAAAGTTATAAACTTAATAGTAGTTGAAGGATAAGGGTAGTGTATGGTTAATATTAGTAACCGTATTCGTCAGAATCGTGTATCATGGTAGATTTAAATAATTTAAGTACAATTGGGCAAAATAGGACAATGTGGTAATAGAGTAGTTCTTTGTAGTTTATATTGTCTGAATATTTAATGTAGTTTGGTATAGTATTGAAATAGTGCTTTAAGCGTGATAAGCCTTTTTTCTTTTTTGCCCCATAAACCAGATTGATTTTTGCATTCTCAAGAAAACGCTTTTTGAATATTTTATCATACCTGTAATCAAAATATTTATTCAGGTTGTGGTAAAGTTTCATCAGTTCCTTATTGCCATTCTGGACATTATACTGTGTTTTGGTGATGCCGCCCCTATGATTGCGGTATACTACCATCTGTTCTTTAAAATACTTTGCCTTACCCTTATCTGTTAATAGCATAGTTATCAATACGTCACCACTCATTGTAGTCATATAAAAATCGGGCATAGGGTGGGGCAGCACATTCCTGAAAACCATGGTTGAGGTTCGGGTTAGTGATGCAAAGGATAATATGAAATCTTCAATAGTCAACACATCTTTATTAAGATGAGGCATGTATTTTTCAACTTTTCGATTGTGTCCTAATTCATCTTTTACTTCCAAATTCGAGAAGCATAAGGTAAATTCAGGGTTCTCTTCCATAAAATCGACCTGTTTCTGTAGCTTATATTCATCTATCCAGAAATCATCCCCCTCGTACATAGCTATATATTTTACCCCACTTTCAGCACATGCATTCCAAAGGTTGGTGGCATTCTGCATCATATTATTTTCCTTGGTGCAGAATACCTTAATTATTTCAGGATAACGGGATTGGTAATCCAGACAGATCGCTCGTGTATTATCGGTCGAGCAATCTTCACCAATGAAATAAACAAAAGGGAAGGTTGTTTTCTGGGCAAGTACACTTTCTATAGCCTTAGCTACAAATAGCCCATGGTTGTAGGTACACATGTAAACAGCCAGCAGAGGTTGTTTATAAAGATGATCATCTGAATTCATGTGTTGTGCTCTAATACTGTACTTGAAAAATGTGTAATTTGAGGGTGTAAATTACTACTTTATTGTAAGTTGGGAAAGCTGTCAGATTTATTTAAAAATCCTTATAAAACACTCCTTAATTTCTCTTAATTTTGCACTCCATTTTAGAATAGCTATGTTCGATAACCTGAGTGAGCGGCTCGAGTCCGCATTTAAACAATTAAAGGGTGAAGGCCGCATTAATGAAATCAATATTGCCACCACGGTAAAAGAGATCCGCCGTGCATTGGTTGATGCGGATGTGAACTATAAAATTGCCAAGGAATTTACCGATAAGGTAAAGGAAAAAGCTATGGGCGAAAAGGTGCTTACTTCGGTAAGTCCCGGCCAATTGATGGTGAAAATAGTAAAGGACGAATTGGCCCAGTTGATGGGTGGTAAGGAGTCTGAACTGAATCTTACAGGCAAGCCTGTGGTGATATTGATTGCAGGCCTGCAGGGTAGTGGTAAAACCACCTTCAGTGGTAAACTGGCCAACTTCCTGAAAAGTAAAAAAGGCCGTAACCCATTACTTGTAGCGGCAGATATTTATCGTCCGGCTGCGATGGAGCAGTTGAGGGTATTAGGAGAGCAAATCAAGGTGCCTGTTTACATTGAGCTGGAGAATAAAAGCGCAGTTTCTATTGCATTGAATGCAATAGCCCAGGCAAAGCAAAATGGCAACGGTGTTGTAATTATAGATACCGCAGGCCGTTTGGCTATAGATGAAATGATGATGAAAGAGGTGGCTGATATCAAGGCTGCTGTTAGTCCTCATGAAATTCTGTTTGTTGTTGACTCAATGACTGGTCAGGATGCGGTAAATACAGCCAAGGCATTCAATGACCGTCTCGACTTTACGGGTGTGGTACTAACCAAATTAGACGGTGATACCCGTGGTGGTGCTGCTATCAGTATTCGTTACACTGTAGACAAACCTATCAAGTTTGTCAGCATGGGTGAGAAGCTGGATGCTCTTGATATCTTCTACCCCGAGCGTATGGCTCAGCGTATCTTGGGTATGGGTGATATCACCACCCTTGTGGAAAGGGCGCAGGCACAGTTTGATGAGGTTCAGGCTAAGAAACTGGAGAAAAAGATTCGTGCCAATAAGTTCGACTTCGAAGATTTTAAGGAGCAGTTGAACCAGATCAAAAAGATGGGTAATATCAAGGACTTGTTGGCTATGATACCTGGTGTAGGTAAGGCCATTAAGGAAATAGATATTAGCGATGATGCATTTAAGGGTATTGAGGCAATGATAAACTCAATGACACCTTATGAGCGTAGCAATCCTGATATTATTGATGGTAGCCGCCGCAAGCGTATAGCCTTGGGTAGTGGTAAGGATGTTGCTGAAGTAAATGCATTCATGAAGCAGTTTGAGCAAATGAAGCAGATGATGGGCATGATGAACAAAATGAAAGGACCGGGCGGTATGCCAGGTATGATGCCGAGGAGGTAAGAGGATTGTTGATTATTTAACAATTATATACTAAAAATATGTAGTTTTGCTATAAGATAAAAGGGTAGCAAATGTCGAAATATGTAAATCCATTTACTGATTTTGGATTCAAAAAAATCTTCGGTGAGGAAGCAAGCAAACCAATTTTGCTTGACTTCCTCAACTCATTATTGCCCGAAACAACGAATATAAAAGACCTGACTTTTAAGAACAATGAACAATTAGGAGATTTACAAGATAGCCGTAAGGTGATATTTGACTTGTATTGTGAAAATGATAAGGGTGAAAAATTTATTGTAGAGCTCCAGAAGGCCAGACAAAACTTCTTCAAGGAAAGAACAATTTACTATTCTACATTCCCGATTCGTGAGCAGGTAGAGAAAAACGAATTGAAATTCAATTTAAAGGCTGTATACTGTATTGGTATCCTGGATTTTGCATTTAGGGATTATGGTGATAATGAGGATAAGAATCTGGTGGTTCATGAAATAAAACTAAAAAACCAAAAAGGGAGCGTGTTTTATGATAAGCTTACCTATATCTATCTGGAAATGCCCAACTTTAAAAAAGGTGAAAATGAGTTGGGAACCAGGCTCGAAAAATGGCTCTATTTTATTAAAAACCTCAATAATCTTGACCACATACCAGCAATTTTTAGTAATGAGGTGGTTTTTTCAAAGGCATTTGAAAAAGCAGAAATTTCAGCATTGTCAAATGTTGAATACAATAACTATATCAATAGCATGAAGGGTTATAGCGACCTGAAAGCTGTAATTGAAACTGCCGTGGAAGAGGCTGTGACAATTGCCCTTACTAAGGCAGAAGCCGAAAAACAACTAGCCATCGAAGCTACTGAGAAAAAAGCCAGGTTGAATATGGCCAAAGAGTTGAAAAAAAATGGTGTAGATATTCATCTCATACAAAGTATTACAGGGCTTAACCTAGATGAGTTAGATTTATTATAAACACTAATTACTCAACTGCAATCTAAAATCCTCTCATTTTACCCCTATTATTAGGGATTTATAATTCAGACATTTTTGTCAGGATTCAGGAAATATCATTTACTTTACATCAATAATTTCTAAGCAAATGATAAGTATCCGGAACATTGTAAAACAATATGCCGACCATAAGGCTCTTGATAATGTGAGCATTGAGGTAGAAAAAGGAACTGTATTCGGTCTTTTGGGGCCTAATGGTGCCGGTAAAACATCTTTGATACGTATTATCAATCAGATTACAGCCCCTGATTCAGGCGAAATATTGTTGAATGGCCAAAAGCTAAATAAGAATCATATCGAACAAATTGGCTACCTACCTGAGGAGAGAGGCCTTTACAAAAAGATGGAGATAGGTGAGCAGATACTCTATTTGGCTCAATTGAAAGGACTGAGCATGGCTGAGGCGAAAACCCGCGCCAGGTATTGGTTCAAAAAGCTGGAAATACAAGACTGGTGGAACAAAAAGATAGAAGAGCTAAGTAAGGGTATGCAGCAAAAGGCCCAGTTTGTTGCAACTGTTATTCATAACCCCGACCTGTTGATACTTGATGAGCCATTTTCTGGCTTCGACCCGGTAAATGCTGAGATAATTAAGAATGAAATTTTGGAACTAAATAGAAATGGTGCTACAGTAATATTCTCAACCCATAGAATGGAGTCGGTGGAGGAATTGTGCCATTCTATTGCACTGCTCAATAAGTCTAAAAAAATCCTTGATGGGAAAGTAAAGAATATCAGGAATGCCTACCGCAATGGTACTTACAATATTGAATATGAAGGGAATAAACTAAATGCAGATGCTCGCCTCCCATTCAAAATATTGTCGGAATCGGAAGCTGATGGCACTCACCAAATGACAATCAATATTGTGGATGGTACTAAAGTAAATGATGTGCTACAATACATCTTGCCTTTGGTTAGTATTACCAAATTGGAGGAAAAGATTCCTACCATGAATGAGATATTTATCCAAAAGGTAAGTAAGGAAGATGCTCGATAGTTATTTCACCAGATTTATTTTTAATAGCAGGAAAACACTGAATATATGAACAAGATATTACTGATTGTCCAAAGAGAATATCTATCAAGGGTCAAAAAGAAAGCATTTTTGGTATTAACACTATTAGTGCCAGTAATGTTTATTGCCATGATAAGCCTTATAGCTTTCATTACCATTAAGCAAAACGATTTTGGTGAAGTAAAGAAAGTGGCAGTAATTGATGAAAGTGGGAAGTTTATTAATAAACTCAGGAGTACCAAAAACCTGGAATATACCTACAAAACCACAGGGTATGGTGTCAATAAATCCTCCTTTATAAAGGAGGGGTATGATTATTTGCTATATATAACCGATACTATTAATGAGGTTCAGTTATTGGGAGAGAAGAAAGCAGGTATAATGACTAGTAGCAAGATTGAGGATGAATTAACTGCTGTTATTAGTTCACAGCGGTTGGCTGCCGCTGGTATCGACTCTGGTGTTTTGGCAAAGGCTCAAAAGGCTGTAAAAGTTTCAGCCATGCAGGTAACAGCCAATGGTATTAAAGATGCTCATGCCAAGGCGGCCTATGGTATTGGCTATTTATGTGCCTTCCTTATTTACCTCAGTTTGCTCATTTATGGCTCGCAGGTAATGCGTGGTGTTATTGAAGAAAAGGTAAGCCGTGTAGTAGAAGTGATTATTTCTTCAGTTAAGCCATTCCAATTAATGTTGGGTAAAATAATTGGAATCGGACTGGTTGGCCTTACCCAATTCTTCTTGTGGATTGTTATTTCTATCTCATTGTATACAGCTGTTCTACCACTTATTATGAAGGAGTTTGGTAACAAAACAGAAATGGTAAATGGCATGCCTGATAAAATGAAGGCATCACAGGTATTGGCTGAATCGCCAAGTGGTGATAACGAGTTTGTAACCCTTATCCAGGATATAGGTGGTATGAAGATTGCCTTTACATTAGGTTGCTTTTTATTCTATTTCCTTTTTGGTTACCTGCTTTATAGCGCCATTTTTGCTGCTGTAGGGTCGGCTGTAGATAATGAAACGGAGACCCAACAATTTGTGTTCCCTATTACTATGCCCTTAATCTTCACGTTCATGCTGGCCCAGACGTTTATCATCAATAATCCCGATAGTAACCTGGCTATATGGATGTCGATGATTCCATTTACTGCACCAATTGCCATGATGATAAGAATTCCGTTTGGAGTACCTATGCCACAGATTGCTCTAAGTATGGTATTTATGGTGCTAGGGTTCCTGTTCACCACCTGGGCTGCAGGCCGTATCTACAGGGTGGGCATTCTTATGTATGGTAAGAAGGCTAGCTACAAAGAGATGGCAAAATGGTTTATGTACAGGGATTAGTCAGGCATAAACAATTCAATAGTTTACCATTCAGATTACAAGCCACTTTGTGACCTGTATGATGCAATATTTGTTGAAAAATAAAGTTTATCAAATTGGGTTTACCAGGATGGGAGAATAATGCCCACCTCTTGTTACTTTTGTACCAATAAGATGATATGGCCAGTAAGCAATCCACATACCTGAAATTAGTATTCGCTGTTATGGGTTTTCTGTTTTTGCCCCTGCTCAGTCATGGCCAGATTGAGTTTATGTCGGGTATAGACCTTAGCTACCCTCTCTTGCTAAATACCAACAATACCAAACCCAACTATGGCCAGATTACCTTTGGAATAAAGGGTGGGGTAGCTTACAAACCAACTAATACCCAATTTTTTCCTATCCTATATGCTGCCTACGGACGTACCCGCCTGCCGCTAAAACAATTCGGACAAAATGTTGCCGCCCTTAATTTTAATTATACCAATGTAATGCTCAATGAGAATTTCATTATCCATTTCCCGAAAAGTGAGTTATTCGTCTATGGAGGCATTGGCTTTTCATCCCTTGCCAATAAAGGATTGACGATTGCCGGGCCAGGTGGAGAAACAATGAATAGCCAGATTGACTCAACAGCCAATGTAAATAAGGTTTTCCCGGCTATGAACCTGGGCTTTGAATATATCTATGGCGAATCAACGGGTAAAGACTTGTATCTGGGTATGGGTCTTAATTTCCAATACATCTTATTGCTCAATGATAGGAATACTTACGATATTTCGGTTCACCAGATGGGGGGCATTACCAATTCCTACCAGGTAAATTTAACAGGTAACGTTATTAGTCCTGGCTTTTATATTTGTGTCCATTACCTCGTTCATATAAAGAAGAAGCACAGCTATTACTTATAAGTTCGGATTTTATAAACTAGAATCCCGGATACAATCATAAGGTTGTATCCGAGATTGTAGTTCTATATCACTCAATTATTTACTTTCTCTGCCTGCCATTTGCTTTTGCCTTCTCCCGCATGCACATGGCGCTCGCTGTGGTAAGATGAGCGTACCAGTGGCCCACTTTCCACATAGTCTATTCCCATTTTATACCCCTCTTCCCTAAAGAATGCAAATTCATCAGGATGCACAAAACGAACTACTGGTAAGTGCTTTTGAGATGGTTGAAGATATTGCCCAAGTGTCACTACATCTATGCCATTATCGGCAAGATCTTGTAGTGATTGTAGTACTTCTTCCTTCTCCTCGCCCAGGCCCAGCATAATACCGCTTTTAGTGCGCATTCCGCCGTCTTTAAGCCTGCGTAGCACCTCAAGGCTTCTGTGGTATCTTGCCTGTATTCTTACCTTGCGGGTAAGCCTTTCAACAGTTTCCAGATTATGAGATACCACTTCTGGTGCCACGTCTATTATGCGTTGCAGATTATCCCACTCGCCTTTAAAGTCGGGTATTAATGTTTCAAGCGTTGTTTCGGGGTTTAATGCCCTCACCGCCTTTATGGTATTAGCCCATATTATAGAACCCCCATCCTTTAGCTCGTCACGGTCCACCGAGGTGATTACCGCATGTTTTACCTTCATTAGGTGTAT
>CANGSR010000243.1 GCA_947456055.1 Chitinophagaceae bacterium | reverse complement strand
GCAAAGGGTGGATAAACTGGAAAGGGGAATAAGGGGTAAGGAAGGATATGGTATGGATTGCGTTGCGGCCTTTGAGGTAATTGCCATGTATTTAATTAACAATAACTACATGTGTCTTGTTTCGCAAGCTTAGACGCTTGAACTAATGGATTCTTTCTAATAATATAAGCCAAAAAATGAAAAAGATTATTATACCATTAAGATTTGCCCTGCTATATTTGGTTCTGATCTTTGTTTTTGCAATAATATACTATTGCAATTACGAACAATTTAAGACTAATCTACCCAATACTTTCTTAACAAGTTTATATTTTAGCACAATAACAATTACAACTGTTGGTTATGGTGATATATCTCCGGTGGGCGTTTGTGCCATTTGGTGTGTTATTGTTGAGTCTATTTCTGGTATATTAATTATTGGCTTTCTATTAAATGAATTGTCACAATTACAATCAAGAAAAATTACAGAAAGAGAAAAGGAATTGAATGAAAAAGAATTGCTTAAAAATAATATTGCAAAATTATTACGCTATGATAAATTAATTCAGCAAGACATAGAATTTTATAATGAATATACATATATAATAACCACGCCTATTTCGGGACGTACACATGATGGCGCAATAAATAGAAATTTCAATTTCAACGATTTATCAGATTTATATAACCCTTCATTAAGATTATCAGATAGTTTGTTTGAACCAGCGATAAAGTACTTCTTTATTCACCAAACAAATTTAATTAATGACATCAAAAACTTATTGCATAATGTCGAATTAAATGACTGGAATGAATTAGAAAATATAATCATAGATTTTTTAGAATTAAATAAAGAAATGGATTTTAAGGATGGGATTCTTTCACTTTCTGATTCAATGCAAGGTGACAAAAAATCATCTGATATATTTTCAAATTATATCTCAGAGCACACATGTGACCTAAAGTTTACAGGTGCAAATATGATGAACCTATTCGTTGGACTCTACCACCTTATTAAGAGCAATCTTATATTTGTTGACAAATACCAGGCTCAAATTGCCGAAATAAGGAATCAATTAACTACATGCAATTAGAATTAAGTAGTTATTTTGTTGGTTTTTTCGACTTTAATTGCTTGATATTTATATCAGATAACACCCCTTTACAGAAAACAAAAAATAGTTCTTGGTTACAGTAGAACCAGACTTCAACTTCCGGGCAGAACATATTTTTCCCGCCTGATTTTTTAATACTTTCTATTTTTTCAGGCTTGCCTAAAGTTTGCAAACACATGTCTTTTGTCATACCTACATTTACTTTCCCAATTAGAGTTGAATCTCCTTTATTAAAGAATAAATCTTGATCATAATATATCCAGTTTTCAATCTCTCTGTTTGATTTTTTAATCATTTTAATTGTTTGCGGCTTACCTATTGAAAGCCTACACATCTCTTTTGACATACCAACATATACTTTTCCTTGTAGTATTGAATCAAATGCTATATTGCCGAATTTATTTTTATAATTGTTGGCCTCTTTTATAGTGTAACCTCCACCAATATATATGCCTACCCAACTAAAGAAATTATGTACAATTATTTTATCTCCCAAAGAGTCTTGAATAATTGGACAAATTTGATAATCCTTATTCTCAATAGTCAAATCAACACACTTCCATGTTTGCCCTGTACTATTTGTTATTGACTTACCTGTATTAATATCTAATGCACCATTAATAAGGTTATCTGGAATTACAAATTCTTGACCAATAAGTAATTGCTTTTGCTTTTCAAAGTAACCTACTACTATAAATGGGAATTCATAATAATACTTTGAATTTCTATCATATTCGTAATACACAATATCGTTACTCCCTTTTTCCATCAACTTAATAAAACATTTATCATCATAATAAATGTCGTCTTTTATTTTTTTTATGTTTTTATTAATATCGGCTATTTGCTTCTTATCTTTATCTGATTCCTTCCCTTTAAGAGTTTTTATAGCTTCTAGGCTCTCTTTTAAGCCAATATATAATTTAACATGTGGATGTTTCACTACTTCAATAACCTTGAAATATTTACCTACCAATTGATCATAAGATGAACGCCATCTTTCAGTTTCATCAGGCTTATAAGTATTTTCAAAATAGTCATCCTCACCATAAAGTCCGCAGCCATCAGTCGTATAAAAACCTCCGTATCCATATTTACGCATACCCTCCATTTGCCCATTCAAAAAAAATTCTTGACCAATATATTGATACACATCACTACCTAAAAAATTTCGCATACTATCGTAATAGATTTGATTACTAACATAATCTTCTTTGGTTGTAACATTTGTTATCATAATCTGCCCATTAATATTGCCAACAAACAGAATACAACATAATAAGAAAGTAGTATTTAGTTTTATCATCTTGTCAAATTTTACGCCAAGGTATCATAAAATATTTTAGATAAATAGAAAAACACTAATCGCTTTAGCCTGTGAATAATTATAGCCATCAAATGTAGACGAACGATTCTTTGGTGTATCTATCCTCATTTGGCTCGGCGATAGTCTCAGACTAAGTCATAGCGGGAGCAATTTTCCCGAATTGGGAAGTATAATACCAGATGTATTTTCTTCAGTCAGGATACTGACGGCCACCTGGACGTAGTCTGAAGACTAACGCCCAACCTAGCTTGGACTAGCTGGTTCGCCGTTAGGTTCATAAACATAGAATCTACCGTCGTGTATTACATCATCCCCACCAAACTATTATATTTGTAATAGTCAATAACCTTTTTATGCATATTACCAATACCCTACAACTAAGCCAAAAGGAAAAGAAAACCCTATACCACCTCTGGAATCAGGAATACCCTTTGAACATTAACTATGCAACACTTAGCGATTTTGAAAATTACCTGAACGGATTGGCAAATGCAAACCACTACTTTTTAGTGATGCAAGATGCTATTTTGGGTTGGTGCTTCACATTCGACAGGAATGGCGAAAAATGGTTCGGCCTGTTATTGGATACCACCATACACCAAAAAGGCTATGGCACCATAATGCTCAATGAAACTAAAAAACACGAAACCCATCTCTATGGCTGGGTTCTGGACCATGACCGGGATATAAAAAACAATGGCCAACCCTATAAATCCCCCCTTGGCTTTTACCTCAAAAATGGCTTCACTACCTACCCTGATGTGCGTATTGATACTGAAAAATTATCGGCAGTGAAGATTGGGTGGACGAGGGAGTAGAAGGATTCTGGAATTTTAATAAATAAGAACTAGGTTCGGCGTTAGTCTCCTGAAACGTCGCAGTGGCAGCAATTCTCCCGAATTGCGAAATATTATATCAACTACTGCTTTCGTCAGTCAGGAGACTGACGGCCACCCCGACGTAGTCTGAAGACTAACGCCGAACAGGTAATGTTGTTATTATCCAATAGAAAGTCACCAAAAAAATCCACGATTACTTCATTTTCCCCTTCACCCAATCATAAAATACCGAAACCCTTGTCCACGACATAGTTTGGCCATAATAGGCAGTTTTCTGAAATTGCTGCATGTCGTATCCGGTGCCTGAGCAAATACCAATAAGCCTGTATCCATTACTAGTTTCTATGAAAAGCCCACCTCCGCTATCTCCTCCAGCACATGCATATTCCAGATTACGGGGTTTGGCACTGCCCATTTTATTGCATTCGGAATTATTGGGGTGGTCGAAATCGGCATGAAGCACACTAGCAATGCCTCCTATCTCATAACCACCTATTGAATCTATCACATTCTCTCCTCCTATTTTCAGCAGTGAAGTATCCAGCGTCTCCATTTTATCACCTGGGCCAAAAACACCATAACCCACACCAGTTACATTTGCATTCAATTCATCATAAACCTTACCCATTCCAGCAGGTGTCACATCCTCCACAGGTTTATCCAATTCCACAAGGGCAATATCACCCATACCTTTGGTAGCCGAATCCATATAGGTGGGATAAATATTAATTGACTTTGCAGTATAGCTTTTACCCCTAAAGGTAAATGTATAGTCCTTGTTATTACCAATTCTTTCATTGATGGGTTGGTAAACTACAATCTGGCTTTTACCTTCATAAAAAGTATCCAGCCTTGTTTCAGATACTTTAAAAACATGGGCGGCAGTAAGTACATACTTTTTGCCTACCAATACACAGGAACCGCCTCTACTGCCATTTTTATTTACCATCCCTACACAATCAAATTCCTTTTTTGCACCTAGGTCTATATATTGCTGTTTTTTACGGTCGTGCCTATATACACCGGCTTGGGAACTTAGAGCGAACAGTAGTACGCTAATCATTAAAATGCTTATTTTGTTCATAATTTAAAGTTTGTGTAAAACTACCTTGAGTAAAATCCCGCACTGGGTGCTGAATGTAAATAAACCTTAAATAAGGTTAACGAAAATAGACGCCTTCACAAGGGTGGAGTATTTTTATACCATGCAATTATCCCGGAGGTTTTATTGGTTGTTTAGTGGCTCCCTGCTACTGCTTATTTCCCTGCTGGGATATGGGTGGGTACAAACCTACGAATCAGAAACCAAGAGGGTAATTGATGACATAAATTCAAAGGTGCAAGCAACTGCCCAATATATACAGGGCTACAATTATGGAAAATATGACCTATTTAAGGTAAATATAGATAAGGACTATAAACAAAAACTAAGCTTTGCTGCAGGACTTACACAAAACCAGGCAAGAATCTCAATGACTTTTGAGCCCACTACACCTGAAGTAAAACAGGATAGTGAAAAACGGGATTCAATAATTTCGGGGATGAATACGGTTGAGAAAAAAATAAACATACAACACTTAGATGCAAAAGCCAAGGAAGAGTTTAGAAAATCACTACCTAAAGATGTCAATGTTACATTTGGTGGCAATCCTAGTACTGATGAACAAAGCCATAATAAGAAAAAAGACAGTGTTATAGTTACTATTTTCCCTGTAGGCGAGGAACCTATAAGAATGGCTGTAGCTAAAGAAGCAGCAAAGAAAGAAAGCGAAAAAAACTATATCCCCAAAGGGCTATGGAACATACCTAAATTCGACTCTATGCTTCGTGACACGCTTTCCAGGAACGGACTTCTTATTCCCTATAAAACAGAATTGGTACCAGCCCACCTAAAGCCTTATAAATATTCTTCGGGTGTGTTTATTATCAATTATTACGAACCTGACATTTATAGAATCACCTACTCCCGGCCAAATCGCTTATTGGCAAAGCGGCTATTACCCTATACAGCCACTTCAGTATTCTTACTTTTATTGGTATCGGCGGCCTTCCTGCTCTACCACCGTAGCTACAAAATGCATTTACAAACCACACAATTCAGGGAAAACCTGATTAGCAATGTGACCCACGAACTAAAAACACCTGTAGCATCCCTACAGCTCATTATTAATTCATTAAAAGAAAAAAACAGTGATTCCGGGCAGGCAAAAGAACATCAATACCTCGACTATGCTACTAGTGAACTAAACAGGATGACACTGCTGATTGAAAAAATACTGTCTTTCAGTAAGCTCAATGAAAAACAGTTTGCCCTAAATAAGGAGGTGCTTAATTGTACCAACCTTATTAATGAAGCCATCAATATTATGCAGGTGCAGGCAGAACAAAAGCAAGCCAAAATCACCTTAGAACAAAAAAGCCAATGCGAAATATTGGGTGATAAAATATTGCTGATAAATGTGATTGCCAATATGATTGATAATGGCATAAAATACAATTCCACTAACCCCGAAATCAAAATTCGTCTTGATAGGCATAACAACGATGCCCTAATAAGCATATCAGACAATGGAATAGGCATTGCCGAAAAATATCATAAAAAAATATTCGAACCATTTTTTAGGGTACCTGTGGAGGGCGAATACAATACAGCCGGCCATGGCATAGGGTTAAGTTTTGTGGAGCAAGCAGTAAAACTTCATAACGGCACCATAAATGTAAATAGCAATACCCATGGTACCACTTTCGTTATACAACTTCCTGCATTATCATGAAACATAAGATACTCTATATAGAAGACGAACTGATACTGGGCCAGTTAGTAAAAGAACAATTGGAAAAAAGTGGTTTTGAAGTACTTAAAGTAATCAATGGGTCGGATGGGTTAATCAATTTCAAGACATTCCATCCCCATCTGTGCCTGCTCGATATTATGCTACCGGGTAAAGATGGATATATGGTTGCAGAACAAATACGGGCCCTTGACAAGCATGTACCTATCATATTTTTAACCGCCAAAGTTCAGGCAACCGACCTCGTTAAAGGGTTTAAGGCCGGCTGCAATGACTACGTACGTAAGCCTTTCCACATGGAGGAATTATTGCTCCGCATAAGTAATTGGCTGGAAGTGAAATATGGTGCAGAAACAGCCCTCCAGCCCCTGCATAACCCAATAGGCAGCTTTAATTTCGACCCACAGAAGCAACATCTCCTACGTGAAGGCAAAATTATTAAGCTATCGCACAAAGAGACTGAATTGCTTAATGTACTATACAATTATAAGAACACTATTGTGAGCCGTGACTATATCCTGCAAAAAGTATGGGGAACCGATACCATCTATAATTCCCGCACGCTGGATGTGTACATTAATAAGCTACGCAAGTATTTCCTGCCCGACAACCATGTAAACCTCATTACCCTCAAGGGCATAGGCTACAGGTTTATTTGCTAATGGTTAATAGAATTTTGCTACAATAAATTATTGTATGAGTTCGTTTTTGGAACAGAAATTCGATTCGATAATTTTGCCAAATGAAAAATCTATTCTTGTCCATCTCCATTGTTTTTGCCTTGATTTATATAGGCTGTGGTAAATCAAATAACAATGCCGTTAACCCAAATACTGCTCTTGCAGCTAGTCTTGCAAAAAAGTGCGTGAGCCCTTTTGTTGGCCTAAGCGATTCTGGTAAAATCTGCCTGCCCACAGCTTTTAGTCCTAATGGTGATGGCATCAATGATTTGTACCACATAATGAGCTTTTCCTTAAGCATTTATAGTTCCTTTCAATTAGCCATTTACCGCACTACCGGTGATAAGGTGATACAACTATCCAACGTTAATTCATCATGGGATGGACTTGACTCAGCCAGGTATGTATGCAAAGATTCAAAGTACTATGTAACAATTAAATACACCACAGCTGGTGGTATAAAAGTAGATACAGGTACCTATGTTTACCTGCTTCAGTCAAACGCTGCCAAAACCTGTGTGAATGCAATTGCAGCCGATAAGCCTTATTACCAATTCCCCGACCAGTGGGACCCCACTACCATGACTTTCCCCTATGCTACCAACGAAACATTTTGCAATTAATCATCCCAATGTCTCAGCCAAACGAAAAAGAAACCACCAAAATCAGTAAATTCCTCAGCCTTGTTCTGCGTCACCAGCCCGAAATAATTGGTCTATCACTTGATGAAAATGGATGGGCTGAAACCAGTGAACTGCTCAATAAAATGAATAGTAATAATCACAACAGTATAACTATGCCCATACTGGAACATGTGGTTGCTACTAATGTAAGCGACCGTCCAACCACATATTGTTAATAGTGAATGGCCTAGGTAATATTGCTGATTAAAATCAGCAATAAAATGTTGCAGCTATCCCATAATAGCCG
>CANGSR010000242.1 GCA_947456055.1 Chitinophagaceae bacterium | reverse complement strand
GCATTGTTGTCGGGCGCCGGTACTGGTTTGAATGAAAATGCACCAATAGTGATTAGTGCTGTCAATGCTGCAATTGAAACTGTAGTGAGATGTTTGTTCATTTTTTGTTGATTTTTTGAGGAGATAAAATAAGCGAACAATTTGTTAACTTAGGTATTTTTTTTAGATTTTAACAGCAATTATTTTTTTATTAATGCAAACTTATTTACTTTTACTCTGATACATGGCTCTTACGTTCATCTTTATCTAAAAATGTAGTGATATGTTGGCAATCAAAAGAATGTTGAATAGGATTATTTTAGTATTATTTCTGGTGGTATTGTCTTACAATTCCAATGCCCAAATATCGTCTTATATTACCAATCATAAGATAGTTGCGACTATTTTGGGTATGGGTTATGGGATTCCACCATCAGTTATTTTGGCTGTAGCTCTGGTTGAGTCATCGGCAGGTAATGGTGCTACTGCTAAGGTGTTGAATAACCACTTTGGTATAGTTGGCCAAAACGAATTTGTAAATGAAAAGGGCCATAGCAGCAGGTACAAGCAGTACACCCATGAATTTGAGTCCTACCTTGATTTTTGCAAAATGATTTCACGTAAAAGATTCTATCCCAAACTCAAGGATAATGATAATCCTAAGTTGTGGGTAAAGGCAATAAGCAAAGCAGGTTATTCTGAAGACCCTGAACAATGGGAAAAAAAGATATTTGGCATAATTGCGTCAAATAAATTATAATCTCCATAATTTTGCCAGCGGATATTTATTTCCCCTATTTTTATGAATCATAATAAGAATGTAGTTGTATTCACATTGGTGACTACATTCATTTTGTTTTTTTATTCTGCCCTAACTGCTAAGTATCAGTTTAATGTTTTAGGTTTAAACAATATCAGCATCTTATCAGATATTGTTAGTTCTAAGAAAGATTCAACATCCAATTCCCCTATCGTTGCTGGTGAAAATTTGCCAACAGTAAGCATGTCGGCTACTCCCGAAACCAAAGGGCCTCCTCCTGTTTTTGGCGATAAGGCAAATGGTAAATACGTTCTACCCAAAACTATTATAAGGTTTAGTACAGACACATCCAGCCCATCGCTGCCAGCCCTAATGCAGAAATTAATTGCACTAAAGCAGGGCAAAAAGCAAAAGATAAGAATTGGCTGGTTTGGAGATAGTATGATAGAGGGTGACCTCCTTAGCCAAACCTTCCGCAAAAAAATCCAGCAGTTTTTCGGAGGGAGGTATGGGGTTGGTTTTATTGCCGCCAATTCGGTAGTGGCTAATTTCCGCAGCACAGCTACCCACAAATGGAAAGGGGATTGGAAGGATGAAAATTTCAAAACCAAGGATCTTTCGGCACCCTTGTTTTTATCAGGGCACACCTATTTCACAGCTAATGGCGAGATTGACCTGAAAGATGTATCATTCAAGGATACTAACCAATCTCTTCAGAAAAGTCTTATCTGTGGTAGTGTAGCTGGGGGACAAATTTCCGTCACTGTAAATGGTCAGCAGAAACAATACCATGCTGGTAAAATGATTAACCGCATATTGTTGGATAGCTCATACAGCCACGAAATTGAAGTAAAAGTAAATGATAACAGGGTGCCGGTTTATGGATTATCTATGGAACCTGAAGAAGGGGTAGTGGTAGATAATTTTTCGTTCCGTGGTATTACTGGACTTGAATTGGGCAAGCTGGATAGTGCCTTCCTGAATTCATTAGAAGCAGAAAATAATTATGATCTGGTAATATTGGAATATGGTGCCAACCTAATGTTCCGGCCAGATGATGTTGACTATTCCTGGTACCAGAAGCATATTATCCCGGTGGTAAAGAAATTGCAAAAAGCTATGCCTCATACCGAATTCCTGATAATAAGTACTGCGGATAGGGCGTTTATGTATGATAATACCTGGAAATCGGCCAAGGGTATTGAAAATTTGGTAAAGATACAGGCCGAGCTTGCCTGCACCAATGAGGCCGCATTCTACAATATGTATACCAGCATGGGTGGTGAAGGTACCATAGTGAAATGGGCTGATACCATACCCGCCCTGGCCAACAAAGACTACATTCATCCCAACTTTAAAGGAGCAGAAATTCTAGGTACTATGCTTTACGATGCGTTTATTAAGGATTTTTATAAGGCATGTAGGTTAGGTGGTAAAGGGGTAAGTAACTAGGGCAATTGTATTTTTATTAAAATGATTATAACGTATGTGAGATGTGACACCCTCTCCTTTGGAGAGGGCTGGGGTGAGGCCTCTGAATGGGGAAGAATATTGTTAGGCAAAAAGAAAAATTGGCTATAGACTTTTTATAATGACATTTGATTTTCATGCATTTTTGAGTCAGTTCGTATATGATGCGAAAAACCCATTGTTGTTCAATAATGGATTTTTCGTTTATTTCTTCGCCATTTTCATAACACTATATTATGCTTTCAGAAACCATAATCTGGCACGTAGTTATATTGTAAGCCTTTTTTCACTCTATTTTTTCTACAAAGCAAGTGGCTGGTTTGTTATATTGGTACTAATAGCTGCCGTGGCCGACTATGTACTATCTAACCTAATTTATTGGCAGCAGGATAAGTATAAGAAAAAGGTATTACTACTCTTTAGCATAATTGTAAACCTGGGCTTGCTCATCTATTTCAAGTACACCAACTTCTTTTTAGCCTTTAGCAACCAGTTTTTAAGTACCCATATCAACCCGCTCAATATTATGTTGCCGGTGGGTATCTCCTTTTATACATTCGAGAACCTCAGCTATACCATAGATGTTTATAGGGGAGAGTTTGAGCCAGAGAAAAAGTTTATTAACTATCTATTGTTTTTGTCCTTCTTCCCTAAGTTGGTAATGGGACCCATAGTACGTGCCAAAGATTTTATACCCCAACTGCATAAACCCTATGAACTCAACCAGGCCGACTTTGCTAAAGGGTTTTACCTCATTGTTTCCGGCTTGTTCAAAAAGCTCATCATCTCCGATTACCTCACTCTAAATCTGGTAAACTATGTTTTCGACGACCCTGCCCGCCATACCGGGGTGGAGTGTTTGGTGGCCTTATTTGCTTATGCCATAGTTATCTATTGCGATTTCAGTGGATACAGCGATGTGGCCATAGGTATTGCCAAGTGGATGGGTATTACCATCCCAGCTAATTTTCTTTCACCTTACCAGAGTAAAACCATTACAGAATTTTGGCGTAGGTGGCACATTTCATTGTCAAGTTGGTTGAGGGATTATTTATACATTTTCTGGTTGGGTGGCAATCGCAAGGGTAAATTGTTTACTTATGTCAACCTATTCATTACTATGCTCCTTGGTGGTTTATGGCATGGTGCCAACTGGACCTTCATTATTTGGGGTGGCATGCACGGTATAGCCCTTGCTGTGCATAAAGTATGGATGGTACAAGCCGATGGTTTTATAAAGAAATATGATGGCAATGCCGTCTATGATTTCTTTTCCCGCTTGCTCACCTTTTTCTTTGTATGCTTTTGTTGGATATTCTTCAAGTCATTAACATTCGGTGCTGCCACCTCTATGGTTCACCAGATATTCACCAATATGTCACTAAGCGTATGGCCCGAATTCTGGGCTAATTACCATAATGTAGTTTGGCTGATGTTATTGGGCTATGCAATACACGCAATTCCTGATGATTTTATAGATAGGATGCTCCCAAAATACCAGAAGGCGCCATTGGTAACCTACATTCTTATTTTCGTGGTTTTCCTGTTCGTTTATGCCCAGTTTAAATCCAGCACACCGGTACTGCCTATTTATTTGCAGTTTTAGAGTTTCGATATTTTAATATCAATCCTCATACTTTACCTTAATCTTACTTTTCTTAGGTAGGCTTACTGGTACCTCCTCATTCTCAGGAATCACTGCTACAGGAGTCTTAGGAATTGGCTGTGGTTTGGCTTTTACATTATCTTTTGCAGTATTAGGTTGTTTTACAGCTGCCTTTGGTAAGGTAGTTGTTTTGGCTTGAGGGCCTTTTTTTGGTGGGGTAGGTTTGTTGCTTGGAGCTACATAAGGATGTGCTTTTACGTAGGTATTATAGTTTTTGGCCAATGCAGCTAATAATAATTGTCCCTGCACCCTATAGCCAGGTTCGCTATAATGTACCAGGTCATGACCAAGCAGGTGGTTCTTCTTAAAACCAGGGGCACTATTTTTACCTCCGCTTATTTTATAAAGATCCCAACAGGCAATTTTATGGCTTTCACAAAAATGGTTGATGGCATTGGTAATAGTCATTAAACTTGCATTCGGTTTTTTTGCCCTGTAATAGGAACCCGCAGGTGTAGTAAACAGAATAGTAGCATTTGGTGCAATTTGATGTATATGGGCCACAAACTGCTGGAAGATGCCATTTAGCGTTTGTTCATTCAGATGCTGGTTTTGGGCCTCATTGGTTCCCAACGATACTATAAACAGGTCGCCATTCAGGGCCTCCAGTTGCTGCCAGAATAGTTGGTTAGTATTGTATTGGTCAAAATGGGCACCATTCACACCTATAGTATGATAAAGTACTCCAGCCGATTCGCTCTTTTCAAGTGATACCCCATAAAAACAGAAATCACCATTGCCATCCGTATCCGCCCTTTTTAGTTCGAAGCCCGATAGCATATTGGTGGAGGTAAATACCAGTGATGGGGTATCAATATTATCCTTTGTGGCAAGCGTCGCTGGTACTTTTAGGTCACTATCGCTAATAATGTAGGTACTTGCTTTTTTGCCCAGGAAGAAAACAAGCTTGTTGAATGAATCTTTAATTCCTGCATCATTCTGGATGTGCAATTTTATATTGGCATCCTTGCTTGCTGATTCAATACCAAAACCGCATATACCAGTCTTGATATTCGATTCGGCTATGGTTAGTCGGTTACCCCGCCAGCTAGTATTACTGCTGGCATGAACATCATGTGGGGCATTAGAACCCGCCAATTGTTGTGGGAAAACAATTCCCCGCCCTGCATCACCAAAAAAACTATGCATGCCATTCCTTACCACACAGGTCATCATATCTGCCTGTAGGTGCGAGTCGCCTATATGGATGATATTGATTTTGCCCTGATGGGTTCTCTTTATATCATAAAGTTTTTTGAAGGCACTATCCAGGTAGGCAGGGTGGGTGAGGGTATTGTCGTCGTATTTTATAAAGGAGTAGTGGTCTGGTGAGGGTGCATTCCACTTATTAGTATCAACCTGGGCAGATGATTGCATGGTAAATAAAATTATGAAAAATGTAATTATGATTTGCTTCATCAATACGTGCCTCAATTTCGATGGCCAAAATTAGAGTAATAAACCTTAAAGGTAAACTAAATGTTAAGTATGTGTAATAATCAGATGTTCATCACCTAATTACTTTTTCCGTTTTGCCCTTTCGTATTGCACCGGCCAGGCAACATTTGGCTCGCCAAGCTCTGTAGCTGCATTAAGTGGGAAGTATGGATTGCGTAAAAACTCCCTTGCCATAAATATCATATCAGCCTTACCGCTACTCAATATTTCTTCGGCCTGAGTGGCTGATATTATGATGCCTACAGCCCCGGTAAGTATACCGGTCTTTCTCACGGCCTCGGCAAAAGGTACCTGATAACCGGGTTTGGCAGGTATTTTGGCATAGGGTAACAATGCGCCTGAGGAACAATCCATCAGGTCAATGCCCTTAACCTTTACCAGGTTGGCTAGCCTAACAGAATCATCCACAGTCCAGCCGCCATCTACCCAGTCGGTAGCAGAAATGCGCATGAAAAGAGGATAATCATCAGGCCACTCACACTTTATAGCGGCTATTATTTCAATCAGGAAACGGGTTCTGTTTTCAAAGGAACCACCATATTCATCAATGCGGGTATTACTAAGGGGGGAGAGGAACTCATTGATCAGGTATCCATGTGCCCCATGTATCTCTATAACTTTAAATCCAGCTTCCAAAGCCCTTTTGGCTGCCATCTTGAAATTATTGACTATCTCTAATATCTGCTCTTTACTCAACTCCAGTGGTACGTCTTTATCCTCAGAATAGGGTATAGCACTTGGTGCCACTGTTTTCCAACCACCTTCCGATTCCGGAACCAGCTTATCGCCCTGCCAGGGTGCGCTGGTACTTGCCTTGCGGCCTGCATGCGCCAGTTGTATGCCCGGTACACAACCTTGTTGCTCAATAAAAGTGGTAATGCGTTTTAATGGTGCTATATGCTCATCATTCCACAGGCCTAAATCGTTAGGTGAAATCCGCCCTTCGGGTGATACTGCTGTAGCCTCAGCTATTATCAAGCCTGCACCACCCACAGCCCTGCTACCCAGGTGCACCAGGTGCCAGTCATTAGCCATCCCATCCACAGCCGAATATTGGCACATTGGCGAAACCACTATCCTATTCTTAAATGTGATACTTTTTATTTGAAGGGGAGAAAACAATAATGACATAAGCCTTTTAATTTACAGCAAAATTAGCGAGTTTTGGGGTGAGGTGGTGTAATGCATGTTAGATGATTCGCCGAATGGTCTTGTACTATGATAAGCTGATTTGCTGAAAATGCGGACCGGTAGCCACTCTGGGGCAATAATCCCTTTCCCTATAATTTTACTACTAACCGGTAGTCCGCCGCGGCAGACAATGCCCCATTTTCTGAAAATATGTATTTTCTTATTTGGGGCAATGGTGGCGGTATAATTGTTTGGTTGTTAATTACATGTGTAATTTTGTAATTTCCCATTATTGCCCCAATGTTACCCCAATTTTGTCTGAACCACAGATTGAAGCTGATTAACCCCGTACTGCAATGTCATTAATTTAAGTGGTTTATGGATTTCCAAATTTATTTTGCTGCCCTTTCGTTTCGATGGGCGATGCCCATCGCTCTGAGATTTCGCCCTTACAGGGCACCGAACGCCGTAAATTCACATTGGAATTAGTGCAAAATATATTTGTTTTATACCTAAATGCCCAACTTAACGACATTGCCCGTACTGGTCGAAGCTTTAGGCTTCGTCCTTTTACTTTGAAGCGTCCTTCGCTTCAATTCGCAAGCAAGGACGCTTGGTCTAGTGCCCCATTTTTTTCAATGCCCCATTTTCTGAAAATAAAGTATTTTGCTAAATGGGGCAATGGATTCGTTGTAAGTAATTGGTTGTTAATTATATATGTGTTTTTGTAATTTCCCATTGTGCCCCATCATTGCCACAAAATGCCCCAATTTCACCTCGCTGTACTGATCGAAGCTTTATGCTTCGTTCATTTACTTTGAAGCGTCACGCTTCAATTCGCAAGCGGACACTTGCAAGTAAGCAGTCCAAGCGAGGACGCTTGAACTAGTGACCAATTTTTTCAATGCCCCATTTTCTGAAAATATGAATTTTCCCATTTGGGGCAATGGAATCTGCGCAAGTGATTGATTAATAATTACATGTGTAATTTTGTAATTTCCCATCATTGCCCCATTGTTGCCCAATTTGGACTTGAACTGTGATTAGGCTGATTTTCTGAAGGACTATGATTTTTTAGAGATTTACACGGCAATCACCCTTACCTCACTATAACTTTTGCCATCATGTGGTAGCCTGTTTTATTAGTGAAAGCAGAAATAATAAATACTCCCTTCTCATAACCCATGTCAAAGTCGATAGTGGTATTACTTAATC
>CANGSR010000241.1 GCA_947456055.1 Chitinophagaceae bacterium | reverse complement strand
CCCCAGAATTGCTCCTGCCACTGGCGGAGTACAAACCGGGGTAATACTTATTTTTCCCTGCACTGTGGAATCGAAACCGATTGTATGCGTTATTCCTGTGCATAAGCTGGCATCAGAATATGATGAACCACCACCGCCACCACTGCTTGAACCTCCGCCTCCGCCATAATAACCACCACCACCGCCACCACCAGATACGGTTGACAATGTTGCTCCACCTAATCCAAGACTTCCTGAAGCAGCAGTTGAAGCAAAAGTATCCCCCGCACCACCTGAATATTGACTGCCTGCCCCTCCACCATGTGTTATTGTATTGTTCCAATATCCATGCTCGGCAATTAATCCACCGCCGTTTCCACCTCGGTCATAATCTGTTGATGAACTATAATATCCACCGCCACCACCGCCACCTGCAACTATTATTCTGTTTGATAAGGCAAAACCACCAATCCTGATATCAGAGCTACCACCGCCGCCACCACCAAAATCATCACCATTTCCCCCTCCATTATAACCACCATATGAAACTGTACCAGCACCTATATATTTTATACCCGTATCACCTACATAAGCATATAATACCTGACCAGGAGTCACTGCCAGACTACATTGAACCCTGCCGCCGTAACCACCCCTTGAATATTGTCCCGCTCCACCTCTAGCTCCCCTGGCATCAACTAAAACCGAATAGACACCCGTTGGTACAGTATAGCTTTGTGCCGAACCTGTATAATTAAATACAGTTGTTTGGCCCATAACATACCCGCAACTCCATAAGATGATGGTTGTTAGTAAAATCAGTTTCTTATAAAAACCGTGTTTCATTATTTCAAAAAAGGTTTAATTTAAATGAATGTTTTTTCGCTTATAAATTTTACAAATTCATTCGATTAAAATATGTTCACCTAACTATATAGGCGTAAATTCTTGCACGAATGTTAGTAATCATAAAAAATATTTTTTTGTCCCTTTTAACCCTTCCATTTCATTATTGACTAGTACCTATTAATTACCTACCTGCTTAACTTATTTATACATTTACTTTTCAAACGATTCATATGCTCATCAAAAATTTCTAAAAAATAAACCCCATCTGGCATTTTACTCATATCTATCTGACTCACATTTTCCAATGCTTGCCCACTTTTACCATCTGCACATATCAGTTTCACAGTCACATTTCTACACCAGTCTATATGCACTATTCCAGTTGTAGGATTTGGAAATACTACGATATCATTAGGGTTGCAGCCAGTAAAATGCAATTCTGCCGATTTAACCGAACAACCTTCAGCATTCGTTACTTCCACTCCATATTTCCCACTTACCAACTCTGTAAAAGTATAATTAGTTGCACCCGGTATATTTACTTCATTTAAAGTCCAGTGGTAGGAGCTATAAGTCTGACTTATAGAAAGTACATTCTCATTTCTAATAATAATAGGCTGAATTGGAAGAGGTTCCACTACTATACTATCGCTGGTACTTTTGGCCCCACAATAGTTACTAACAGTATAGATTAGAATATCAATACCTGGCGAAACACCCATCACACTCACCCCAGTATCAGACAACGATAAAACCCCATGATGAAATACGGATGACCAGGTACCACCTTTTACAGTATCAGTCAATTCAATCACCGAACCCACACATACATTTTTAGGTCCTAAAATCGTCCCAGGATTCGGCATGGGGCTTACATTTATGTTTTTTGTTGCAGTGTTGGTACAATGTGCATCAGCAACTGAATAATTAAGTTGCTCTAAACCCGATGTAATACCAATAATAGAAATTGCAGTATCGAATGAAAAAAACGAAACTAGACCACTTGTAATTGTCCATTTTCCACCCACTACGGTTTCTGTAAGTAAAATGGTATCGCCAATACAAACATTCGAAAAACCTGAAATCATACCTGCATCAGGTAATGGCAAAACTGATATTGTTTTTGTAGTTACTGCCATTCCACAACTATTATTAAACGTATAAGTAATAGTGTCGATACCTGTGCTTTTACCCGTTGCCAATACAACTGTATCCAGAATATTCAACCCAAGCCTATTATTACTCAATGTCCAAACACCTCCGCTTATGGAATCCCTAAGTATTATGGTAGCATTGACACAAACTTCGCTTGCCCCTCTAATAATACCAGCGGTAGGATTTTGAGGTTTTACATTAATAATTATTGTGGTAGTATCAAATGCGATTCCATCGCTGGCACTAATTTTCAAGGTATCAAAGCCTATATAATTTGTATCAGGGGCATAATATAAGCCAGGTGGGGATATTACACCTCCATTGGAAATACCTGTGGTAGAGATAAAAGAATGACCATGAAATGGACCATTAAACAAATGCCAGGTTATGGTTAATCCAGTATCTAAGTCCTTAACATCACAATTAGAAGTGATGGATACACTTCGGGCATTTTGACATACGTCAAGACCCTGAACTGAACCCGATGTGAAATACAGGATTCGGGCATTATCCACCTTCCTTACCCTGGCATTACCTAAATCAGCAATGTATGAATTGCCATAAGGATCCCTGGTAAAACTAATAGGGAAATTCAGTCCAGCCGATCTTGCAAGTCCACCATCACCACTAAAACCCGGGATGCCTTTGCCTGCATATGTAGTAATAATTCCATTGGGATCAACTTTTCTTATCCTATGGTTGTTGAAATCAGCGATATACACGTAACCAGCATTATCTGCAAAGACCCCTGTTGGCTTGTTTAATTGGCTGGCCGTGGCAGGGCCATTATCACCAGAAAACCCTCTTATTCCCGTCCCGGCAATTGTTGTAATAATTCCGGCCGTATTAATTTTCCTTACACAATTATTCTCCCCATCACATATATACAAATTTCCGCTTAAATCTGTAGCTAACCCATAAGTCCAGCTAATTTGAGCGAGGGTTGCCGGACCACCGTCACCTGTATAGCCCGAGTTATTGTTGCCTGCATAAAGGGAAATAATACCCGCAGGGTCTATCTTGCGAATGCAATAATTATAGTCATCACCTATAAATATATTTCCACTATTATCTACCGCTATTCCAAGTGGAGTATTCAATTTTGCTAAGGTTGCCGGACCTCCATCTCCAGAATAACCTGCTACTCCCCCACCACCCATTACTACACCTGCAATAGTGCTTATGATACCAGCCGAATTTACCTTGCGAATCAACTGGTTATCGATATCCGCTATGTATAAATTGTTCGAATTATCTGCAGCTATTCCCCAGTTTTGGCTCAACTTGGCATTGGTTGCAGGTCCGCCATCCCCTGAATAACCCGGCAAACCACCGCTACCTGCAACTCGTGTTATAATCCCGCTACTACTAATCTTACGAATCCAGTTATTCTTTTGTTCAGAGATGAAAACATTACCACTATTATCTACAGCAATACCGGTTAGCGTATCTAATTGGGCCAATGTAGCTGCACCTCCACTACCCGTATACCCTACTATCCCCGAACCTGCCAGGGTACTAATTATTTGCGCATGAATAGATATAGGAAGACCACTTAAAAATACTATACGTAAAAGTAGGTATAGGTAATTCTTCATGGGTCATATTGCATTAATAGAAATAATCTATTTAATAGTGTTTAGTCGTTTCAAAATGCGCATGTCCTCCTTCCGCAATTGGAAAAAAGACTTTGCACAATTTTCAATAAAGGTAACAAACGATTAGGTACAACAATAAAAATAATTAGTAATAAAGTAACCTTAAACTCCGAAAATTGAATGCCGAATGCGCTATTAGTGCTCACTAAAAAAATACATGTAACTATTATTTTTAGATAATAGTTACATGTATGGGGCAATTTGCAAACTAAAAAGGGTTTTAGGATAGAGCATTAATGATAAATTCATTAATGCTGATAGTGTATTACAGGTAAAAGATAAACTGATAGGTTTTATAAGCTTAAACAATGAAAATCTTAAAAAAATTACTTAGTGAAGATGGCGAAATAAAGTATATCAAGTTTGATGATTATGTTTCTTTTATGCTAGGCGCAAAAGTCGAGAATAATGAATTATTTAAGACCTTTTGCAACAACGCAGAAATGGAACAGAATTAGTGAAATTGGTATACTTTATTTTGTCATCTTCACTTAGATAATTTATAACCTACTGAAAGCCTGAAATAAGTCTGATTCAGAGGGTTAGTAATATTATTGCCCAATTTAGTGGCTGATGAAGCTGGTTCTTGTTGAATCAAAGCATCAAATAGCCAATGATTACTACACTCATAAGTAAACCCTAACATATACCCAAACATCAACTTCGATACACTTGAGTTGGTATAAACTGATCCCTTATAACTGGAATACTCATTACCACTATACGTAATAACAGAATTCAATGCCAAAGGTGCCGCATAACCATGCGTTGAATTCGTATCATTTACCGACCTTATGATACCCTTCTGTGTATAAGTACTCTCGGTTATTGAAGGTAATTGCCCATAAATCATATTTACACCTCCATATACAGCTAAATGTGAGTTCAATTTATACTTCAATAATATGGGCAATTCAAATTCGAAATAAGAACCCTTGTAGGTATATGACTTAACAATTGAGTCGTGTGACTGCTTGTAATTATAAGGAGTAGAATAAACAGTATCCAATGTACCACCCGAAACATCAATCTTCTTAATTACCGTACCATAAGCTGTGGTTACCGAATCTGAATTTTCCCTATAGTATTTTTGCGCACTACCCACCTTGCCAAAATCAAAACTTGCATATTTAATACCAGGCTGTGCCATTATTGAGAATTTAGAGTTGATATTGTATTGCAAATAACCTGCAAAAACCTCCTTACCTGCCGATACACTACTAAACCCTTTTTCATAACCTAACTTTACACCTGCTTCGAAATGTGGATTAGACAATACAATAGCAGGTTTTTCAGCATTCTTTGGAGTGTTTTTTTCAGCATTCCCCTTGGGTTTATCTTGTGCTGCAACTACTGGCAAAATTTTCACATCTAACTTCTTAGCACTTGAATTCAAATTTGCTTGAGTACCATCATTTTGATTACCGTCTTCTCCCAATCCTGGTTTGCCACCTTTACTGTCTATTACATTTTTAGCTATCAATGATTCTACTGCATTTGAACCTGCATTATTGCTAATCCCCAAATTCGTTTTTACATCAGTTTTATTCTTACGTACTTTATTTTTTGAAACCTTATCCAATTTCTTAATTGCGCTATTTGCCACTGTTGAAAAGGCACTAGCTACAACTGGTTTTGAGCTATTGTGTTTGGGCTGGTTTGAACTTGTTTGATTTTTATTATTTTGACCATTTTCAGCGACATTATTATTTCCTGTTACCTCGTCAGTTTTAGTCTGGTTTTCAGCTGGAAACTGGTTTTGAATTCCATTTTTATCATCTTTCACCCCAGCCCCCTGACTCATCTTGTCATTAGTGGCAACAGGTGTTGTAGTTACGTTTTTGTTCAAATCTCCATTAGGTTGGTTATTTGAAGAGAACCATTTAGTAAATAATATATTATTGCCACCAGAGAATGATTTTGTAACAGAGATGCCGACTACTGCTATCAATGAAACAATGATAAAATGCTTCAATAATCTCATATAGCTGACAGGCATGGCCAAGCCATCCAGTCTTTTCTCCAAATCCTCCCAAACTTCTGGCGGGGGAGTTTCGGTGTAGGCACCTAACTTCTCCCTAAAAAAGTCGTCAATATGTTTTCTGTAGTTTTTCAATGTCTTCGGTTTATTTCATTAATGAATTAATTTTTTCTTTTAACCTCCTGCGTGCATCATTCAAATGCCACCTGCAATTATTCTGTTGTATGTTGAGCATCTTCGATATTTCCTTATGAGAGTAATTCTCGAAAACGAACAAATTAAAAATTTCCTTTTGTGCTACCGGCAATGTGTCTATAATCTTCAATAACTCCTTGTGCGACAAATTCTCTACCGGTTCACTATTTATATAAGCATCTTCAGCCTGGATTTCCTTTATCTGCAAATCATCATACTTCATATTCTTCCTCAGATGGTCGGCAATTGTATGCAGCACTATCTTTCTTATCCACCCTTCAAACGCACCCTGAAA
Source organism: Chitinophagaceae bacterium (assembly GCA_947456055.1). GTDB lineage: Bacteria > Bacteroidota > Bacteroidia > Chitinophagales > Chitinophagaceae > Nemorincola. The sequence continues at coordinate 1,597 of CANGSR010000241.1, read as the reverse complement.
TGAATATTGCCCCAAATCCTTGAAAATCTTAAAAAACGCATCATTTAATATTTCCTTGGCTACCTGCTCATTTCCATATACAAATTTCTTAATCACACCATAAGCCTCAGGAGAGTATTTGTCATATAGTTTCTTCTGGGCACTTCTGTTATGGGCAATACAATCTTTAATCAGCTTGCTGAGGTCATCCTCGCCCGTTTTACTCCTTTCGGAGGCGGAAAAAGGACTGCTTACATGAATTGTTTTCTCAATCAATGATTTTAAAGATTTATCATTACCCGTTAACCTATTCGCCTACCTGTTAGTCCACTTCATGCCTCAGATAATATAGGCGTAATAATGAACCAAAATGTTAGTAAAGGTGAAAAATATTTTTTTATGCCTTTGCTAACCAGGAATTAATAATATGTGTTAGTACCATAGCGCCATATGTATAATGTAGCTATGGTTCATTAAAGTTACAATAATTGCAAATAAACCGCACATAAATAACATAAATAAATATACAAACAAGACACTAACAAATCAACTCCAATACTCGTCTATTGTTTTAGGTTAACCTAAATTTCAACTTTTTAAAAAAACTTTTTAAACTCAAAAAAACAAAACAAATTTTATGAAGAAACTATTATCAATTGCCATTTTGGCCCTATTCGCAAACATTGCGTCCTTTGCCCTCCCCGCCATCACTGGCCCAACAACTGGTTGTACCGGTACAACCTTTTATTATTACGACTCGTCTTCTGCCGGTTTTACATGGTCGAGCAGCAATACTGCTGTAGCCACTATAGATGCTACAGGCGCTTGTACTGCCATTTCTGTAGGTGTAACCACCATTAGCTACACTTCAGGTGGTGCAACATCAACCTTAACTGTTACAGTATACCCTACCCCTGCTGCTATTACAGGACCTACAAGTGTTTGTGTAGGCAGTACTATTACTCTGGCAGATGCTACGCCAGGCGGCACATGGAGTAGTTCTGACATCTCTATCGGCACAGTTGGTTTATCAACCGGTGTAGTAACTGGTGTAAGCAGTGGCATGATTGAAATATCATATACTACTGGTGGTCGTTGCAGCAGTACATTGCTTCTTACTGTTGGCTCTGGTGGTTGGATTGATTCCATTTCTGGTCCAACTGAAGTTTGTGTTGGCTCTACAATTACTTTATCTGATCTTACTCCAGGTGGTGTTTGGAGTTCTACAAGTACTTCTATTGCTACTGTTGGCACTTCAGGAATTGTAACTGGTGTTTCTGCCGGTACAGTAGATATTGATTATACTGTAACTACAACATGTGGTGGTTCAGTAAGCCGTGGTTATACAATTACAGTGATTACTGCTGCTACCGCTGGTCCTATTTCAGGTCCTACTACTGTTGTTGCAGGTAGCGACATTACCTTGACAGACGGTGTTTCTGGTGGTACATGGAGCAGTGGATCTACTGGTGTTGCTACTATTGATGCTTCTACCGGAGTATTAACAGGTGTATCAGCTGGCACTACTATCATTACCTATATGGTTTCTTCTTGCAGTTCAACTTCTATAGCCACATACATAGTTTCAGTTACTCCATTCGATGGTATTTCTGGCGAT
>CANGSR010000240.1 GCA_947456055.1 Chitinophagaceae bacterium | reverse complement strand
GCATCTACCAATTATGACCGTAAGGAGGTAACCCCTGGTGTATTTACAGAATACGCCTACAATTATCGTGAAAAGTTCAATTTGGTGGCCGGGCTAAGGCTTGATAATAATAATTTGTATGGTGCATTTGTTACTCCACGCCTGCATATGAGGTATGCATTAGCTAAAAAGACAGTAGTAAGAGCTTCAATAGGAAAGGCACAAAGGACAGCAAATATTTTTGCCGAGAACCTGGGCTTTATGGCGGGTAACAGGCAGTTTGATATACAGAACCCGGAAAGTGGTAAGGCTTATGGGCTTGACCCTGAAGTAGCCTGGAACACGGGGGCTAATCTTACCCATAAATTTAAGATTGGCCTTAGGGATGCGGTGCTTAGTTTTGATTATTATTATACATGGTTTACCAATCAGGTGGTGGTAGACCTTGAATATCCGGGGCATGTTAGTTTTTATAATCTTAAGGGGGAGTCTTTTGCACATAGTTTCCAGGCGCAGTTTGACTACGAAATGATACACAACCTAAATATCCGATTGGCATATCGATACTATAATGTAATGACAGACTACAAAAATGAGGGGCTAAAACAAAAGCCATTATTGCCTCCGCACCGTGCATTTGCGAATGTGGATTATGCAACCCGTAATAAGTGGAAATTCGACTATACAGTCCAGTGGGTTAGCGACCAGCGCACCCCAGGTATTACCCACGATCATCCCGGATTGAATAAGGGTGGCGTTAATACCTCACCTTGGTATTTTATGATGAATGCACAGGTGACCAAGACCTTTTCACCCATGCTGGATGTTTATTTGGGGTGCGATAATATGACCAACTATATGCAACATGATGCAATTATTGATGCTGCCAATCCATATGCCCGTGATTTTGACGCATCTATGATTTGGGGCCCATTAATGGGGCGTAATGTTTATATGGGTTTAAGGTTGAAGATGGATTAATCCATATATGTACTTGTTACTTCACGTTTCCCAGAATAAGCGCTAATAAAAGCTTTATCGGCCCTATTTCCCATTACATTTGCGCATGGATTATTTCAAGAACCTCCAGAATTTATTGTCCATTGAGCGGGAGGAAGATAAGCAGGCTTACCAAAAACTAACACAATCATCCACAATAGCCGAAAGAAGGGGCTCAGGTATGGCCTGGTACCCAATCGCAATACGAGGAACTGAAATTAGTCGTGGTGACTATATATGTGTGGAAGTGGAACGCACTACCCATCAGGATGTAAATCACCAATTGCGCTTTGGGGTGAGTGCAGCCTTGTTTTCAAACCATGATGCACTGAATAATAGGGTAGAGGGAACCATCACCTATGTGGGAGGAAATAAACTTAAAATAACACTGCGTACAGATGAGTTGCCAGAATGGGCTAGCGATGGCAAACTGGGTATTGATTTGCTATTTGATGATAATAGCTATGATGAAATGCAAACGGCCCTTAAGCTGGCTATTAACAGGGCTGAACATAGGGAAGATGGCAAACTAATCAATATACTTACCGGTAATAAGCCACCCACATTCCAGGAAACCATACCAGAAGTGAATTGTGCAGGACTTAATGTTACCCAGCAAGCGGCTGTAAATAAAATAATAGCAGCCAATGAATTAGCTATAGTGCATGGCCCACCGGGAACGGGGAAAACTACTACTTTGGTACAAGCCATAAAGGCATTGATAAAATTGGATGGCAAACAAATATTAGTAGTTGCCCCAAGTAATACTGCCGTTGACTTGCTTAGTGAAAAACTCTCAGATGAGGGTTTGAATGTGTTGCGGGTGGGTAATCCTGCAAGGGTTTCAGAGCGATTGATGTCACTTACCTTAGATAGTAAGATGGCGGAACATAGCTCTATGAAGCAGATTAAAAAGCTCAAAAAGCAGGCTTCAGAGTTTAAAAATATGGCCCACCAATACAAAAAGAGTTTTGGTAGGGCCGAGCGAGAACAACGGAAAGCACTATTTGATGAGGCTCATAAGATTATGAAGGAGGTAGGTAATACCGAGCAATACATCATAGATGATTTAATAGCTAGAGCTCAGGTAATTACCGCCACCCTTGTGGGTGCTAACCATTATACAGTAAAGAACATTAAGTACCATACTGTAGTGATTGATGAGGCCGGACAGGCTTTGGAGCCAGCCTGCTGGATACCAATACTCAAAGCTCAGAAGGTAATACTGGCGGGCGACCATTGCCAATTGCCACCAACTATTAAATCAAATGAGGCGGCAAGGAAAGGATTAACTAATACCCTTTTTGAAAAGTGTATTGCATTGTACCCCCACGCTGTGGCCCTACTTGAGGTGCAATACAGAATGAATAAACTGATTATGGGATACTCTTCGCAAGTGTTTTATAATAATCAATTGAGGGCGCATGAATCGGTAGCAGAACATTTACTACATCATGGGGATGGGTCATTGATGTTTATTGATACTGCTGGTTGTGGGTATGAAGAGAAATCCGAAGGGACAAGTACTACTAATCCTGAAGAGGCGGCATTCCTGCTACGGCATTTGTCGAGGGTGGTAACGGAATTAGGGAATCACTACAATAAGAGTAATTTCCCATCTATTGGAGTCATCTCACCTTACAGACAGCAAATACTATTGCTCAATGAATTAATACCTCATAGTGCTGAATTACAAGCAAATAGAAGTTCTATTACCATAAATACAATAGATAGTTTCCAGGGGCAGGAACGAGACATAATTTATATATGCATGACCCGCAGCAATACAGAAGGGGTTATAGGTTTCCTGTCAGATATCAGGCGAATGAATGTAGCCATGACCCGTGCACGCAAAAAACTGGTAATAATAGGCGATAGTGCCACACTATCACGGTTTCCATTTTATGCTGGCTTTATTGCTTATGCCGAGGCTAGTGGAGCTTATGTAAGTGCGTGGGAATTTGTGGAGTAGGGGTATGAAAATCAGTATGTGACTATGGTTCAATAATTGATAGGAATCAATTTGCCTTGAAATCAAACTAAACAAACGCAAATTCAGCTATTCTTGCCCTTGTTTTTATACCGAATGGTTCTTCTGAGCGGGTGTTTTTAGGTTTAGCAACTGGGGTGCGTTTTATTGGAGTTGTATTTTTTTGCGAGAAAGCATCAGCTGCTATTGGTAATAGTTCTGATTCCTGAAACATACCTACAAAGAAGATAGGGACTATTTCACCTTCAGGTTCATTTTGAGTAATGATTGTTATGGCTTCTGACAATAAAGTGTTGGCTGGTAAATGGATCTTGAACGACTCACTAAATTGGTAGGGTATGTTTTCACAGTTATTATTACTTGAAGGAGCGCCAAGTATAAATTTTAACCCACCAGTAATTGAGGTCATTTTAAAATTTATGCCATGTGTGGCATTACCAACAACGCCTTCGGCAGTAAGGGTGAGGGTTTGGGTTATAACATTGTAGGTTGCCTCAATGTTGCAAGCAGGAATAGGTCTGTAGATGGTCATGATAGTTTGATTATTTGTAGGGTATTTTTATTATCTTTTTATAGAGATTTAGCCAAACAAAGATAATGGTAGAGATTTTCATATAAAAGGGTGAAAACACCCAGGAGAGTAGGGTTTTATGACGGTATTTTTAGTGTAAAAACACCCGAGGGAAATATGGTAAAACACCTGGGAAATTAATGTTTATGCTAGTGGGCATACTTAAAAGCAACAACCTCCGCAGCACCCTGCAAAGCAGGATAGACGGAGGCTGTTATATTGATTGTAACCTGATTAAAGAACAAAAATCCTTACATCATAAGTTTCGACGCTTATGAAAGTAGCAATTCCACCATGAGTTGTTACCATAATTTGGGTATCACCTGTTTCAAGCGAATTAAATGTCCAAACGATATTTGTATTTTCGATTGAAGCATCAACCAGGGTGAGCATTTTAGTATCGAAATTGATATCAACAGAGCCAAATTCAGGTACCCTGGCACTGGCAGTAATAGTGAAAGGTTCTTTGAACAGAACGTTTATTTGTTTGCTACCTGGAGTTAGTTTTGCTGTACCATTTGATGATCCATCTGCATCTGTGGCTGTAGCTGCGGTAAGTCCTGCTGTATCCTGAAGCAATCCTAAGTAGTGAATTGGAACAACCTGGCCATTAGGGTGATTAGCAGTAACAATAGTTACATTGCCTGAAGGGAAAACCGGACTAGGCAAGTGAATCTTAAAAGCCTCGTTGAATTTGTAAGGTTGGCTTTTAGGGCCAATAGGACCGGTCCATGCACCTAGAACGAACTTTAGACCGCCGAAAAAAGGAACTCTCCTGAAGCTAAAACCGTAGGTGAATTCTTTAACCTCGCCCTCAGCATAAAGAGTAAGTGTTTGAGATTTTACATTATAAGTAGCTGCAAGTTTGCTGGCTGGAATAATTCCATAGAAGCCCATGATAATTGAAATTAAATTGTTGTTGATTTTGCTTACTCATTTCAAGGAATTTCAGCTTCCACCTTTGTTATATCATCTAATTATTATTTGGCATGCACAAATAATAATTGACTTTCAACGACACAAAGATGCGACAGCCATGACACCTGCAGTAGCGTTAATACACCATCAATATGGAGTATTAAAACGCTGAAGTTTTGGTTAAAACACGATTCGGAAATGGGTGATTACACCTATACCGAATAGCTAAAGTTATTACTATCAATTACTTATGAAATAGAAATGAAAACACCCCAAGCCGATTAGACCTGAGGTGTTTCGAAATATTTGTATGAAATTAAAATTATAATAAAGTTGACATAAACTTATTTGAGTCATTTTAGACTAGCTGCAAGCTGCGGTAACTAATGCTGCTACCAACCCAGCCATTTTAGGTGCTGCCTCATTTGCTGCCTCAAGTACTTCTTCATGTGTTACTTTTACTGGCACATCACTGATGCCAATATCAGTAATAACGCTTATTGCAAATACCCTAATGCTGGCATGCCTTGCTACTATCACTTCAGGAACCGTACTCATACCCACGGCATCGCAGCCCATAGTGTGTATCCAGCGATATTCAGCAGGTGTTTCGAATGTTGGACCCTGTAGGCCACAATAAATACCTGTTTTGATATCTATTCCTTTCTCCTGGCAGATTTGTTTTGCAAGGTTGATTAATTCGTGGTCGTAAGCCTCACTCATATCGGGAAAGCGGCTACCAAGGCGCTCATCATTATGGCCACGAAGCGGATGTTCGGGGAATGTATTGATATGGTCCTTGATAATCATCAGGTCACCTATTTTAAAGGACTGATTGGTGCCGCCTGCAGCGTTTGACAGGAAAAGAACCTCAACACCCATGGCCTTCATAACCCTTATAGGGAATGTAACTTCCTGCATATTGTAGCCTTCGTAATAATGAAAGCGACCTGCCATAAGCATTACTTCGCACCCATTTATCTTACCGAAAACCAACTTGCCACTATGACCTTTAACGGTAGATACCGGGAAATTTGGGATTTCGGAGTAGGGGATTTCGCTGGCATCCTGGATTAGGTCTATTAATCCACCCAAGCCACTGCCTAAAATAATTGCGGCCTTAGGTTTACTATCTATTCTGGATTTTATGTAGTCAGCAGTTACCTGTATTTTGTCGAATAACATCATTGAACTTGTTTATAATATGCTTTAGAGAAATTAAAACACAAAAATAAAAGGATACTGCCATTAATGCATCGGTAGCATTAAAGATAATATTCGGTAATTAATCGAAACAGATTATAGAAATAATTTAAGCTAAACCAGGCTAGTAATTACGTCCCCACCCACGCATAGTGCGACGGGCATTATGACCATACCTTCTGAAATGGAAGCTTACCCAATGGTGAGAAGTCTTTCTGTTAGTAATATGATGATTCCCACCGTTTCTGTGATAATATAATCCTTCTGATTCACAGCTACTCATTGCGCCCATAATTAGGGTAAGACACAATAATATCAATAGAGATTTTCTCATTTCGTAAAAGTATAAGATTTTTCTGAACCAACAAACCATCCTTCTATTTTTTGCTAAAGGACAGGCCAGTAACCTGATAATTTACCCGAATAATGTCCTATAGGCTGCGGTAATTGATACCTCCTTTTTTGTTCACAACAAGTGTTTATGCCACCCAAAAGCGGTAACTTTTAATTATTAAACAGAATTTGTAAATTTGAGCAAATCATTGACTATGAGTGCTCCACTTAACGAATTCCAGACGCAAATATTGAACAGGATATTGCCTACCCAGACTTTTGCAGACCCAACTGCGTTACCTGTCGCCTTACGGAGGATTATTGAAGAGCAGAAGGAGCAGATAACCATGAGGGGCATGTCGGAACAAGAGTATAATGCGTTGTACAAGGAAACGCCTAAGATTATTTTTCAATGGCTTAGGGATAATGAATTTTATTATGAGCGTGAGGGTGGGGTATACTATATTACAGACAGGGGAAAGCAACTAAGAGCCCAGGGCACTCTTGAAAAGTATATAGAATGGATGAGCCAACGCCGTACGGTGCTTAATGAGGATATGAAAACCAATGAGACCCGTGGGTATACAGACGAGGCAATTAAAGCACGGAATGCCATTAAAATTCAGCAAGAGAAGAAACGGAATTTATTTCCGATTTACATTTTGTTAGCCGTTATTGTAATTGCCGTGGTGGCCAGGTACATGAAGCTAATCTAATTAGTCTAGAAATAAATTAGTCTAGAGATAAGTTAGTCTAATAAAAAAAATAGTCGCAAGCATAAAATTAGCCTAATCTATATTTTAGAGGCGTTAAAACAATTTGCCTATAGACTTAAAATAGTTAGAATTAGTTCATGTGTGTAATTTGAAAAGCACTAACTTTATGGGCTAATTAGTCTATATGCAATTTCCTATAAAAATATCCATAGATAACGCAATCCAGTACGAGGTATTTCAAAATGCTATTAATCAAAAGCTACTAGAAAACATTACTAAGATTGAACAATATAATGCTGAAATTAAGAACCTACTGCTATTAAATTATGAGTTACAGAATATACTTCCCAAAAGTAGTTCTGTGGATGATGGGCATACACCCAAACCTATCCCAGCACCAACGCCAGCACCAGCACCGACGCCAACGCCAACACCAACACCAACACCTATAGCTACACCTATAGCTACACCTATAGCAACACCTACGCCAATACCTAATTCAACACCCAACCCAGCACCTAACAATATACCAAGACCCGTAAAAGAAAGGAAAAATACCATTATGGATACAACAATAAACAACAGCCTAAGTGGTTTAACATATGCTGACCAGATTGTTTTAGCACTAAAGAAGATTGGCAAACCTGCTACCGGCAATGAGATTGCCGTATGTTTAGCTACAATAGAACCTACATTTTTAGATGGTAACCTGAAGAAAATTGCCCGATTCAAGAAAAATATACCCTCCTTCCTTGCTAACTATAAGGAATCAGGTAAAGTAATAACTACAGAGAAGAATATAGTAAATCCAAATATAACATATTCGCTAGCAGAATGAATTTAAATACGTTAAGGAGGAGCTAGCTATCTTTATAATAAGAGTCTTATAAAATAAATGTATATTTATTTTCAGGGCTTTTTAGCTGTATCTTTCTTAACCTTAAATGCAGCCTGTATCTTTGGAAGATTGACCAATTGGGCATTATAGATGCTATCCAGGTCGG
>CANGSR010000239.1 GCA_947456055.1 Chitinophagaceae bacterium | reverse complement strand
CCTTACCTGAAAACAGTTTTCTCCCTAAAAAAAGACAATTCTAAGCTTACCTGTTCCTACCAAACAAATAAATCCAAGTCGAACCTTACAAATTTTCAACTAGATTAATTGGAACATTTGTTACAATAAAAGGTCCATTATAGATGGAATAAATGCAGACATCTGAATAATCAGATATCCTTACGTGGCAAATAGGCTTTAACTTTACACTGTATTTAAAGGTTGAAATATTATGGCAAGTCAAGGGTCAGGCAAAAATTTATTATTAAGTATTTTTGGAAATAAGTGTCCTCATTGCAGAAATGGCAATTTATTTACCAATCCTAATCCCTATAATTTCAAAACCATGATGGATATGCCTGAAAAATGTCCTAATTGCGGTCAGAAATTCGAATTGCAAACCGGATTTTATTTTGGCACTGGTTATGTGAGTTATGCCCTATCTTTCATTTACACAGTATTATGTCTTATAGGTTGGTGGTTCACTGTTGGAATAGGCATAAGGGATAATCGTGTTTTTTATTGGTTGGCATTTAATTCTGTCACTCTTATTCTCATACAGCCATTGATACAAAGGTTGGCCCGATCTATATGGATTGCCTTGTTTGTGAGGTACGATAAGAATACTAATCAGGAACACCAAACCATCTAATATCAATTAATCGTTCAAAAAACTGGCAATTAACCGGTGAAAGTGGTGTGTACCCTGCTCCCTTTTCACAGAATACCTGCCATGCTTGTAAAACCTGGAATGGATACCTTTTTGTACATGGTTCACAATTTCTTCATCCTCAAGCTCCACAGTATCTAAACCTGCACCTGCACCGGTATTTAGTAGGCTCTCATCAAGCACATAGGTAATAAAGGAAACCTTACATTCATCCACCTTTGTAGGCTGTACTAAATTAACAGAAAGGCCCCATGGATAAAAATTAAACATCATGTTCGGAAAAACCCAGAAATAGTAAGCTGCAATATCCTGTCCGTAATCCTTACTGGTTTCGGGTAGCACAAAACAATCTTCGCCATTTTTACCTATCCCTAACTGAAGGTTACAATATTGAAAAACTTCTGTCTTGTATTCTCCAAAATCAAGTGCCTGATTGAGGTCGCCATGCACAAAAGGAATATGAAACCCCTCCAGATAGTTTTCACAATAAAGCGCCCAATTGGCATTTACATGATAGTCCTTACATAAGTCAGTCCTGCGTATAAGTTTATCCATTGGATACCAGCTTATTCTATCCAACATCTCACCCATAAATAGAGCTGCACTAATTTTGTTATTTATTGATGTGAACAACAATTTGCCCCATTGGAATAAGGGCAGCTGGTGCAAGTCGTCGTCTTCAGCAGGGAAATTTTCTACCTCTTTAAATTCAGGCATAGACAAGAATCTACCATCCAAAGAAAATGCCCTACCATGATACTTACAACGTAGCAGATGCAATTTACATGGTTCATACACTACCAGATTACCCCGATGGGTACATACATTACTCAGGCAATTAATTGCTCCATCATTACCTCTAATAACTACCAAAGGTTCATCTAAATAATGCTCCAATAATATAAAAGGGTAAGCACTACCCTCGACACTAACTTGGTCAGTATCACCTATATACTGCCATGAGTTGGCAAATATCCGTTCCTTACTCAATTCAAAATATTGGTTACCAGTATAGTACGATGTATCTATTGTACTGGCCTTTGCAATATTCTCATCAATAAAGAACTGTGGCATAATGTATTTATATTTAACTAAAGATAGTAATCTATTGCAAAAACACAAAAGATTACTATTTCTTTTTAAGATTTTCGTGAACTCACAAAATCCTCTATTAAATTTAGACTATCCACTAATTGATAAACCAAAATAAGCTAATTTCGGAAAAGCAAACATCGTCGATAAAGTAATTACATCATCACCAAAAGTATGAGAATCATATTTGCATTATCCCTATTGTTCCTATCCTGGTCTGCTTTGGGCCAGAAAGACTGGGTGTACAGGGGTAATTTCAATTTCGGATGTAATTATACCATTAACTACAGTAAGGGTAGCACGGCCTTCCCAGGCTTGAAGGTTTTTTGCGGTTTTATTGCCAATGGGGTTTATAAGGATAGAATGATTGTTAATTATGGCCCTTCAATATCTTTTTATACTAAATCTATTGGAGCAAATTTAAACCCACTGGTTACAGACCTACAAATTGACTTTGTCAATTCATTCTCACTGGGTGTAGGTACTAATAATACCCCCTACAATAAGTTTTTCAGGTCGATGGATAATGCCTCCTATTATAATGTGTTGCTCAACCAGGACTACGCATTATTACTAACCAGTAACTTCGTCTTAAATAACCATAAACGAAACCAAGTAGTTGGGGCAATAACCTTATCCTTCCCTCAATTCACCATCAATTACTACAATGATGGTGGTGCACCATTCTACCGCATACCCATTGCCGACAATTTAGACAGATATTGGACAGGTGGTCTTGCTATTTTCACCCATACCAAAAACAATTACAACTCATTTGAGTTGAGTTTCGACCAGTTTACAGGATATAGCCCCCTACTGTTTGAAGCTTGCAATATGTTGGGAATATACATACCCAATTACAACCTGAACCACGAAAATGGTAAAGGCGACGGTAAAACCCTTAACTACAATACCTCAATGTATAATGCCAAAATCTTCTTTACCCAAGGGTATGGCATAGATATAGGTGCTATGGGTGCTTTAAAAACGGTGAATAAGAAAAAACACAAGGAACGTTATTTTGGTTTGCAGGACATAATACACATCAAGGGCGGATTTTCACTGCACCCAAATAATGATAACCAGCATTTCTTTATTGGTGGTACCTATAACAATCTGAATAATGTGGAATTTAAATAAAATATACCTGCTCGGCTTATTATTCCTGTTTGTTGGTTGCTCGCCAAGAATAATCCCTTTTAATACCAGCAACTTCACCAATAAGTCATTCTATCAGGAAATGCACGAAATCCTTGACAAAGACATAAGGATAGACTCTGTATTGCTTTATGAAACCACGTTTGAAGAAAAGCCTTATGAAGGGTATTTTGTCATTGATTATTCCGAGGTGAATTCTGAAAACGACAAAAACATACTCCACTACAAACCATTCAAAGGTTATTATCAAAAACTCTACCTGCTCAAATTAATTACCTATCCTAAAGATTCAGTTACCATCTACTTTTCATTGAAATACAATGCATTCGACCAATGTATTGGTTTTGGGCCATCTTACATAGGCACCATAAATGAGGGTATGAAACAGGTATTTTTCAATGGTGAGTTATATACCCGACGCAAAAAAACAGAGTTCAACTTAAAGAAGAGCCACCTTCCCCTGGCATTGTATATGACCGCAGATGCAATGCTACCAGGCAATTATATCAATATAGAAAAGATGATAGTAGAAAAATCATTCGAAATTGGAGATAATGTAGTTATTGATATTCACGCTCTTTTCCACGATGATTCAGCTTTAAAATTCCATTATCTGGGTATCTCAGGGATAAAGTAGGTCTATAGCCAACCTCATTCATTTCCATTCAACCTCTAAAAACTAAGAATAGCATAGGCTGGTATTCAATTGAAATGCCAGCCTATGCTTTAGCTTTTATTAATTACTACCTCACGACCTTTACATAAAGTCTTTGACCTTGACCTGATTGCAGCACTATGAAATACTCTCCTTTTGGCAAACTTTCAGGTACTTGAAGTGACACATGGTGATTACCTGCCCCCATCTCTTTTCCAGGTTGTAGACTGGCATTCAAACGACCTGTTATATCATAAAGGTCAATCTTTATAGTTTCATCCTTGTTAAGATCAAAAGAAAGATTCAATTCATTTCCAATAGGGTTAGGATATACCAATAAGGTATTGTTATTTGAAAAATCAATTGCACCTAATGTACCATCCATTATATAGCGTGCAATAGTAAAAATAGAAGTCCCACTAAAGCTTGAATAACCACTAAATACAATTTTACCATCAGTTTGCCTGTTAAGACAAGCCCCATAGTCTAGGAAATTATTCCCGAAAATAGAAAAGTTAGTAGTTACCATGCCACTTGTCCCAAATGTAGCATCAGGCGTTCCATCGGTATTTATTCTATAAAGAACATAATTAGGATTATAAGATGAATTAGTTGTATATCCTCCAACCATTATTTTCCCATCTGGCAGCAATAATGAACTGTTGCATTTATCATCATAAGGCCCGGTATTTAAATTTAATATCCCCGTAATTCCAAATGTAACATCTTCATTTCCCACCGTATCATAACGAACGACAAACAATTCATTGTTTGGAGAAGAGCCTGTGGATGAAATTAAAGCTGTCCCTGCAGCAATAATTTTTCCATCTGGTTGAATCTGCAAACTATTGATCACATCATAATGCCTGTAAATTAATGAGGTGACTATGCCAACTCCCCCAAATGTATTGTCCATAATTCCATTGGACGCCAGTCTCACCAAACTTGCATAATAATTTGTACTATTGTAAGACGCCCCTGCAATCAATATTCTGCCATCGGGATATAATGCAATTGCTTTTGCCACATCGTATGGCCCGTTACCTATACTTATTGTCCTAAATCCAACGTACCAAAAACTACTGTCAACCGTACCATTTGCATTTATCCTGGCAGCCATAAACTTCCCGCTAAGGCTCCCTGCAATTACGAATTTACCATCTGGTTGTATAGCCATACTATTACCTACAGTTGGTCCTCCAAAATGGAATAAAGCCTTTCCGTTTGTCCCAAAAGTACTATCTGGCTCACCATTTGCTTTATACCGCATCATTGATATAAAAGGTATCATCGAAGTATAACCAGTATCAGTAGAACCCAGAGCAATAATTTTACCATCCGGTTGCACCAATACTGATTTTATTATATCCCTTTGGCTATTAGGGAAAGAATCAATTGCCATACCCAAATGAGCAAATGTTGTATCAATTCTTCCGTCGGGAAATAAATTGATTAATGTATACCGTGAATGGCTCCCGACAGCTGAATTAGAAAACCCACCCACTAATATATGCCCTCCAGCAGTAAGTGCCGATGTATTAGCCTGACATCTGGAATCAATATTAAAATACTCAGTACCTGTAAGGTTAAGTGAATTATCCAGAGTTCCTGGTTGGGCTGAGGCTTTTGAATAGCCTAGTGTGAGCAATCCCACGATTGCAATCGAAAATAAGGATTTTTTGTTCATAGCTTTTTTGACAATAAAATTATGGCATCATTTAAAATCTTAAAAACCCAAACTTAATGAATCAGTATATATGGTGTACAAACCAGACATTTTCACGGATAGAAGGCACATAATCCTATACCAATATCTACCAAAATTACTATTATCCATTAAAATACCCATAGCTATAAATAAATAGCTCCAGCCTGAATTTCAGACTGGAGCTATATTGAATAGTACGATAAATTTAATTAATTGCCTTCTGAACTAATTCAGCAGCTTCGCTCAACAATATTGCGGATTGAACTTTAAGACCTGAATTTACTATCAGTTCCTTAGCAGCCTCTGCATTAGTACCTTGTAGACGCACAATGATTGGAATATTGATATTACCCATCTTGTTATAAGCTTCAATAACACCAGCTGCAACACGGTCGCAACGAACGATACCACCAAAAATATTAACTAATATAGCCTTTACATTAGGGTCTTTCATGATAATCCTGAAACCAGCTTCTACTGTTTGTGCATTAGCAGTACCACCTACGTCAAGGAAGTTAGCAGGCTCACCACCAGCTAGCTTAATCATATCCATGGTAGCCATAGCCAATCCTGCACCATTTACCATACAACCCACATTACCATCAAGCTTCACGTAGTTAAGGTTAAACTCACCAGCTTCAACTTCGGTTGGGTCTTCTTCACTCTTATCACGCATTTCAGCGAGGTCGGGATGACGCATCAATGAATTTTCATCAAGGTTCATCTTGCAATCCACTGCTATAATCTTATCGTCAGATGATTTGAACAATGGGTTGATTTCTACCATTGAGCAATCAAGACCCACATAGGCATCATATAAATTGGTAACAAACTTCACCATATTTTTGAAAGCAGTACCACTTAAACCCAATCCGAAAGCGATTTTCCTTGCCTGGAAAGCCTGCAATGGCATACCTGGGTGAACCCACTCTTTATTGATTTTTTCAGGTGTGTTATGAGCCACATCTTCAATATCCATTCCACCTTCAGTACTGTAAATAATTACATTTTGCTTGGTAGCACGGTCAAGAAGAATAGACATATAAAACTCCTTACGGTCGCTTGGGCCATCATAATACATATCCTGTGCTACAAGCAATTTGCTTACCACCTTACCGGCTGGGCCTGTCTGGATGGTTACAAGCGTATTGCCAAGTATATTGTTGGCTACAGTTGCTATGTCATCAGCACTTTTCACCACCTTAACCCCACTTTGATCGGGAACCTCTACCATTCTACCCTTTCCACGGCCGCCGGCATGTATCTGTGCCTTTACAACTACGAATCGAGAACCGGTTTCAGCCGATATTTTGTTATAAGCACTTACTGCTTCATCTACGTTTGATACAGCAATGCCTTCCTGCGTTGGTACTTTATAGCGCTTCAGAAGTTCCTTAGCCTGATATTCGTGCAAGTTCATTTTTCAGAAAATTTGCGGCGAAGATAATTCAATTCTCTTCAAATTCATAAAGGTTAGGAACCTGATTGTGGTTAATGTTAAAATCATAATGCTGCCTTTCCCGAAATTGTATCAATTAGGGGCAAAATGATTCAAATACTCACAAACTATGACTCTAATCATTGATTACCACCTATAATTTGGGTATATTTGATAACAAACTTAAATACATGGAAAAGAAGACGAACAAAGACAAATTCCCGGGTTACCCATCCTACCCTGCTACAGATGATATTACAAGGAAAGCAAACCATAATGGTAAAGAAAGTCTGGATGGGGATCCATTACCACCTCAACCATATAATGACACCATTGATAATCAGGATATAGAAACAGCAATACTCCCTGGCACTGATGCAGATATAACTGATGAAGACTTATTTATCCTGGAAGCTACAGGCCAAAATATGAATAGCCAGGACAGCATAAACCTGATTCATTCTAATTTAGACAATTTGGATGATGATGGTGACCCGCTAAACGAAGGCGGCAGTACCAATAACGACCTATCAGGCGACAGTTTGGATATACCGGGCAGCCATGATGATGAGGATGAAGAAAATATAGGTGAAGAGGATGAGGAGAACAATTATTATAGCCTTGGCGGCGACAACCATGATAGTCTGGAAGAAAGCAAGGGTGATTAGTTTGAAATTCTAACAAGAGATACATTTGAAAACTATCAAATAGCTCAATAAATGCTTAGTTGTCCAATTATCTTGAAGCGGCAATTCCCCCTTGAGGCGTTGGTTTTGAGCGTAAGCGAAGTGGGTTAGGGGGATGTATTGCTCTTAAATACACTAGTACATATTTATTATAAAGGGTCATTTAAGGCCCTTTATTTTTTCAATTTTAGTACTACCTATACACCCCTGCCAATAATTCCAAATTCCCGCTTATTTTTAGGCAATGAAAAGATTATCATCTCTTGATTATCTGAGGGGATTTGCTGCATTCGGCATCATGGTGTTTCATTACTGTATGTGGCTGTTTGGCTTATTTACT
>CANGSR010000238.1 GCA_947456055.1 Chitinophagaceae bacterium | reverse complement strand
TATCATATTTGCCTACCTTTTGGTAATTCCATCTGCATTTATAGGCATAAACCTCATAGGTTTCTACTGGCGAAAGTATCAATCCCTGTACACATGAATCTATGTATGCCAAACCATTGTTGGCTCTACTAGTATCTACTATTAGGTTTGCCTGCCGAATAAAAGGCATAATCCTCTTGTCACTATTATTTGAATTATCTATCTTATTACAGGAACAAATAAACAGGCACAAGAATGAAAATAAAATCAAGGCATGCTTAGTCAAACCAGAAAAATAAGCTTTCACTATTTCCCTGACTAATAGAGCATTCCCACTATCACTATTTTTAATAGCTGACATACATTTTATTTCCCCAATAGAGGTATTGCTATTGGATTAAATCTAAGGACTTCAAAATTTCCTGGGTGAATGGCTTTATCAGGTAGGCGGCAATATTACTATCAAGCTTTGCCCTATCTTCATCTATCCTGCTTATTGATGATGACAATGCATATACTTTCACATTGTTCTTAATTGATGAATCAAGCTGATTGAATTTCTCCATAAAATCCCAACCATCCATCACAGGCATATAAATATCCAGAAACAAATTATATCGGGTTTCTACATTTGCCTTTGAACCTAGTTGTTCTATAAAGGCAAATCCCGCTTCCCCTTCAGTAAATTCAATAATACTGGCATCTGGAAATACACTTTCAATCGTTATTCTAGCCAAAAGATTATTAACCGGAACATCGTCAATTAAAATAAACTTATAATTACTACTCATAAACTCTTATATTTACCTGTCTGAAAGCCCTAACTTTTTATGTAGCATATGAACAATAAGGTGGATTGTTTCATCGGTTAGTGGCTTTATCAGATAATACTCTACATACTTATTGGCCTTGGCTTTAGCCATATCATTTTTATCAACTGATGAAGAAAGTATAAAAATCTTTATGCTATCTTTAACCTCGTCTGATAAAGTTTCGAATTGCTCCAAAAACTCCCATGCATTCATTACCGGCATTATGATATCTAACAATAAAACTGCACGTGTATCACTACTTTGCAAGGCAAAATCATGGGCTAAATAATTAAACCCTTCCTGTGGGTCGGTAAAATCTACGATTCCTGACTTGGGATATATCTTTTCTATGATCTTCCTGCACAGTTTATTGTTGATTCTGTCATCATCAACGATAATAAAATTATTAAAATAATTCATAATTTAGCCCAAATAAGACCTGCAATTTACTACTTTTAATGGATTATGCTTAAAAATCAGCTAGTGGGTAGTAAAATCGAGAAAATCACTCCCGTTTCCGGGTCGCATTTCACCGACAATTCACCCCTTAATGTCTCTACAAGCGCTTTTACATAAAACAACTTGATGCCACCCATTGTAAAGTGTTGGTAAAGTCGCTTATAAACCTCCAAAATACCGTACTCGGGATCCTTTAGCCCAATTTTTATAGAACAATCTACAAATGTTAGCTTCACTTTATTTTCCTCTATTTCCGTTTTCACAACAATCGTTTTCTCACCCCCATTTATATCATGTTGCATCAAATTCTGAAACATCTGAAAAATGGTCTCAAACAAATAATACCTGTCTGATTGTATACTTAGTGCACCTAATAAATCTGTTTTAATCGAAATATTGTTACCTGAGTATTTGTTGTCCAGTTTGTTTTTTACATCTTGTATTAATTCAGGCAAATCAATATCCTCCGAATGCACCATTAAATGTTCCTTTACCAACAGAGTACTATTTAAATCCCTGATTACCTCATCAAGTTTTAAGGATATTTTCCTTATTTCCTGAGTCATTAACAAACGCTCTTGTTCATTGAGTTTATTATCGCCTATAGTAGCAGAAATCCCCAATAGGTTAGCCACCTTTGCTCTAAAATTATGAGACACCAGGAATGTAAAATCTTCCAGGCTCTTGTTTCTGATATTAAGGTTTTTAATCAGCCAATCTTGTTTTATTTCCGCAACCTTAGTTTCATATTTCCGGTTAATATTATTGAGTGAATAAGCAATAAGACCGGCTAACCGGCTTAGTATTGATACTTCATTCTCCGAAAACGAATCCTTTTCCTGCGAGTAAATACAAATAACACCTAGCTTCCCGTCATTAAGTTTGATAGGAAGTGTGATGCTGGAAAGTAAATTATGATTCATTGCATTTTTGCGCCATGGCGCAAATTGTTCATCTGTAGCGAAATCATTGACCATAACAATACTTTTGCTTAGTATATCCCGGGCAGTAGGACCTTTTCTATGCTCAGGATTGGCCAGATCTAAAAAAAAATTATCAAGATAATGTATTCCCATGCCCAATTTGTGCAGGGGGTTGACTAACTGGTTACTGCTCTGCTCATCTGGCGCATAACCAAACCAAACCAGCTGGTAACCACCTAAATTAATTATTGACTTGCACACATTTTCTATCATCTCAAATTCATCATGGCCATAAATAACTATTTCACCTACGGTCGTTAATAAATTCAATTCCCTATAAAGTCTTTGTAGCGCCTTTCTTTTTTTCTCGCTTTCTGTAATGATTTCTGAAAACATAATAATGCCTCCAACACTGCCGTTTAGCCTCCGCCAGGGCCTTATTTCCCACTTTATATACTCTATCTGATTTTTATTGATAGGCAAAAGATCCGATTCACTTTTCTCAACTGCACCAGCAAGGCATCTATCGAATATCTCCTTCCAATTCTCCGAAACATCCGTAAACAAATCATAATAGCTTTTACCTAGTACATCAGTAATATTGAAACTATACCTTTCAAGCCAATTATCGCTAGCCGAGATTACTTGCAGGAAATTGTCGAACATCACTATTGCCGCAGGCACATATTCCAGCAAGGGTTTCAACGTATTTTGGGTATCAGCATCATTATCTAATTGTCCACTGCATTTTTGGCAAACGATAACAACTATTATATAATCGTTGATACAATCGAGCGATATCTCAAGATTTGAATTGAATACCAATGAATAATCATTGTGGTATTTTTCCAGTTTTTCATTTATTGTTTTGTAAAGTTCCTTCTCAAGACCAATCGTATTGCTTAACTGCAAGGCATTCCCAAAAGATTCACCTACAATATTCCTATTCTGAAGTGGGGCTGCTTTTGACAATTGGGCATTTACGGCCTTAATTATTCCGTTTTTATCAAGCACACAAGCAAAATCGCCTATTTTCTGAATTATCTTGTATGTGTTATTTAAAAACATAAAATAAAAGCTAGCGATATCTTAATTATTAACAAATACCGCAACGAAAGTACAAAACATTGTCAAACATCAAAATGATGTACAGCACTTTCGAATATTATTTTTCACATATATAAAACCCAATTAACAAAAACACGGATGTGCAAAGCAAAAAATAACAATAATAAAATCCTTGTAACCTTTTATCACCGTTCCTCATCCGTCACATACACATCTCCGTAATAAGCATCTTTTTGAGGGTCATACCTAAGCCGATAGTCATACCTATTCCCCATCCTACCTGTATAATCCCTAATAAAATCTAAATGACCTTGCTTATCAAAATTCAGATATGCTGCATAATCAATCCAATATTGCTTTGCTTTTTCAATAGTATCTTTATTATAAGCAGTTTTACTATGGTATTCCAGATCCCATCCATACCACTTTAGGCTATCGGAAATTTCATTATACCCAAACAAAGAACAAAAAAATGAGAAACTATAGTCCTGCCTGAAGAGTGCAAATTCATAAGCCTTCCCATCGCCATTAATATCCCTTAAATGCATTACCTCAGCATCTCCATCTTTTTCAGCACTGCTTCCATTAGAATGATAAAGTAATTCATAGCCATAATTTTCTATAAATTCCTTACTCAATATTGCAAAAGGCCAATCTAGTAAATCTTCACTATAGGTAAGGGTATCATGGTGTTGAAATTCCTTTAGGAATCCTACAGAAATAGTATTAATTATCCCGCCTCTTACATTATCAATTAATGACAATCGAAGTTTCCCGCTGAAATTCCCCGAACCCTGAATTTTATAAATCCAGTCAATTCGTTCATTCTCATCAGCCTCGTTCATATTCAGCCTTACCCCCATATTGGTCATCCATGCTATTATGGAGCGACTACCCTTGGGAGTATTAAAAGTGGTTTCCTCAATAATATTTGCCAACCTGGGCAGTTTCAGCCCGGAATATTTTCTCTTCCATTCTTTCATCTTTAGCGCCCTTTTCCGCCATATAGAGTATTGTGTAGTAGATAGATAAAAGCTATCCCATTCAGGCTCTTCAAATTCCACATTATCATCACTTAATAAAATGGTGTCAAAGTATTTAAAAGGTATCTCAACTCTTTCATCGGAATCAATTTGAATATTCCCTTTTCCATAAACATTTGCTGAATAGTATTTATTCACCCTAACATCACAGTTGGCAAAGAATACCAGACAAATCAAAACCAAAAAATGTACTTTAAGATTTGCCATTGGAAATCGATTGTGATATTGAAAATCTACTGCCTTAATAATGGCCCATTAACCTGGTTACAAAACTTCGATATGGCTTCTTGTGCAGGTTTATAACCCCTCTTCAATGCTATATTAAAATCATTACAAGGGTTTTTACCCGCCCTAGATTTCACAATACCCCGGTAATAATAAGCCTCCGCATTTCTGGGGCTCAGTGATATTGCTTTTTCCAAATCTCTTAACCCGATTTCTGCCTGATTATTTTTCGCATAAAGCAATCCTCTGCGAATGTAAAACAGCGGCTCGCCAGGCTCATATTCCAGTGCCTTATTGTAATTATCCATCGCCATTACCAGGTTGTTTTGTTGCTCCATGCAATCGCCACGAATATACCATGCCCTAGCATTCTGTGGCTGCACAAGCAATACTTTTTCAATATCAGTTAAAGCTAAATCGGGCCTCGCTGTACCCTGGTATAATAAAGCCCTGCTGAACAATGCCTTAGGATATTCCTTTATTTCCAGGCATTTATTGAGTGCTTCCAGCGATTCATCAGGCTTACCCTGCCGCAACGCCAATGCACCCTTATTATACCATGCTTTATAGTTTCCCGGCTCATATTGCACCGCCAGATTTATATGCTCTGCAGCTTCCGCATATTTACCCTCCCGCATATACAATCCACCCACACTATATTGGGCTACAGCCGACCTTGGATATGCCTCAAGTATGGCCTGGTAAAAGTTCATGTCAGATAGCCAAATATCATTCCGGACATAGGTCATTCCAAACAATCCACACGAAAGTATACCTAATAATACTGGCACCAGTTTCACTGACTTTACCAACATATACACATAGTAAACTGCTATATAAATAAGGCCGATTCCTGCAATATAAAAATACCTGTCGGCCATCAAGGCTTCACCAAAGGAGATAAATTGAAGTACCAACACAATATTCACACTGTAAAACACCAGCCCCCCCAGCAGTACCGACCAGTTCTTTTTATAGGCCAAATAGGCCAAGAAAAAGATCCCTAATGCAATAGGCATACACAGATATTGATAGAAGCCCAACCCAAAGGGATATGGATAGATAACAGATATTCCAACAGGTATAACTAAATGAACCAAATAGAGAACATATGCATAACAGGCATTCAAT
Source organism: Chitinophagaceae bacterium (assembly GCA_947456055.1). Lineage (GTDB taxonomy): Bacteria > Bacteroidota > Bacteroidia > Chitinophagales > Chitinophagaceae > Nemorincola. The sequence goes on along the minus strand of CANGSR010000238.1, from coordinate 2,119 downwards.
AATGTTGCCCAATAAGAAACCTCTGGCCTCAAATTAATAAACTTCCCTGCCTCCTGGGCTTTTAATGCCACTATCCCAAAAACCAATGAAATAAGCAGCAATGGTATTTTCTCCAACCAATACTTCTTGTTTTTTAATTCCCTGCCCTGCCAAATATCAATAGCCAATAAAGAAAGTGGTATAGCAACCCCTACACCTTTTGACAACATAGATAATACACCTAATAACACAACAATCGCCAATTTACCTGCCGATGGAGCCTCCCTGTATTTTAGGTATTGAATGATTGCCCATAAATAGAAAAAAGCACAGATAACCGTTTTAGATTCAGCTACCCACGATACCGACTCTGTTTGTGACGGGTGCAAGGAAAAGATAAGTGCAGTAAAAAAAGCTATCCAATCATTTTTACCAAGTCTGGAAATAAGCAGATATACAGCAATTGTATTGCCAATGTGAAACAAAAGGCTGGTAAGATGGTAATACAAAGGATTAAGTGCACCCAATAAGTAATCTAGACCATATACAACCATCGTTAAAGGCTGGTAATTACCTATATAAAACTTCGAAAACCATAGTTCAATATTATGTAGGCCGAAACCCATAATATCCTTATTATGAACCACATACTCATTATCGTCCCACTCTGCAAATCCGGCATGAAACAACTTGATATAGGCAAAAAATGTAGCCAACACCAGTACTGAAACCTGTACCAGCCCAATATTGTTTTTCTTGAGGATATTATTCATCTATTCTAGCTGGTTCAATGGTTAAACACAGGGCTGCAAATTAAGATTTAAGTGTGGTTTCTTCCCATTTGTCATTAAAATCAATGCAATTTATAAACACCCATTACCGGGCTATTCATAACCCTTATGCTATATACCAAATTTAAAGTATCAAAATAATGTAAATCCACACCCCTATAGCAGGTTATCATGTAATCAGCATTATGTTCCACCATATCAAACCGTTTCCTGTCCTGCTTTTGCAGGATCATTAAATTATTCATTAACGGATTCATTGTCCAGGCAATATTAATTACCTGTTTATTGTCATGCTCATGTAGGTAATCAAGTGCTTGTTTGTACCCACATCCCCAATAATCGAAATCATAATTCTTAACCAGGTAATCTTTTTCATGGGATATTGCCCTATTGAAATACACCTGCTGGAATGGATGGGATGAAATCATAACAATACCTGTAGCAACTAACTGAATTACAACACCTGCCTTTAAAATCAGTGAATACCTATTTAACCACACCCTATTAAGCCCATATAAGCCCAACAACAAAAAAGGAGGATAAATGAAATACAAATGCCGCCAATCGTCATACACAACTGAATGCAAACCTATTATAGCTATAACGGGAACAAAAAACAATAATAATGAAATCAGGAAAATCCGGTTCTGGATACCGACAATAAAAATGACAGGCTTTCTGACAAAATCAATCAACACAATAATTACCCCTAAAAACCCTAACAATAAATACACAACCGGATTTGAAATAAGAAACCATACCGGGATATAAAACCATGGTAAGTGTTCGCTTGGCAATACATTACCCATAAACAGGCAATACCCTCCCCAGGTATAATGCGACATCATTTTAAACCCTTCTATGAAATTATGTACCGGGCTCGACCACAGTATCGGCCATCCAGCTAGTAGCATCAATATTGCCCCTGCCAGAAAAAGTATCAATCCAATTATACTACCAATACCAGATTCCTTTTTGTAGACACTTTTAGTAAAATCTAACAGAAAAAAACAAGTAAATATCAAAGTCACCATTACCCCCATTATCCTTATACTGGTAGCGTATCCGCAAGCCAGGCCTAGTATAAAATACCATAAGGGCTTATTTTTCTGCATTGCCAGATTACCCAATGCCATTGAAAATATAATCATTGATAAAAAGGGTAAATCCTTGCTATTGAAGTAACTATGAGCATATAATCTTGGTGCAAGTACTATTAACAGGAAGCCCAGACTTGCCAGCCACTTATTCTTAAATAACCTTAACGTTAGGAAATAAAAACTTAGGGCACCCAGTAAAAAGAAGACATGGGTAACCAAATGCCTCATGAGGTAGACATCCCTGGAATC
>CANGSR010000237.1 GCA_947456055.1 Chitinophagaceae bacterium | reverse complement strand
ATCTATGATATTTTCCAATCCTTTTTATTGCGGAGTAATAGTAAATAAAATGCTTAATGGAAAGATGATAAAAGGTACTCATCCACAAATTGTATCAGAAGAACAATTTTTAGAGGTAAATAATATCAGACAATCGGCAAATAAATATGGCGTACCCCATAAGGATGAAATTGAACAATTGCCCCTAAAAGTTTTTATGAAATGCGATAATTGTAATCAGGGTTATACAGGATATATCGTCAAGAAGAAGAATATTTATTATTATAAGTGTAGGACTATAGGATGTAACTGTAATAAAAATGCAAAGGTTTTAAATAATGATTTTCAGAAGTTCTTAGATAACTACTCAATTCGTCCTGATTTCTTAGAACCATTATATAAAATAATGGGAGAGAAATTCAATGGTCTAAACCAAACAAATACCGACAGGTTGCAGCAATATAAAGTCCAGATGAATGAAATACAGAAAAAAATAGATAAGATTGAGGAAAAGTACTTTGTTCTGGAGGAATTAAATGAAGAGACTTATAAGAAATTCATAGGCAAGTATAGTGAGGAAAAGGCAAATTTGGCTGATGAAATTAAGAATTGCGGTAAAGACTGTTCGAACCTATCAGAATACTATATTTCGGCACTTCAATTTTCGATGAAACTCCCTACAGTGTGGGCTTCCAGCCCTTTTGGTGTAAAGGAGAGGATTCAGAAATTGGTGTTTCCAGAAGGTATAGTATATAATCACAAAAAACAGTCATTTCGAACCACAAAAGTGAATGAAGTATTTTGTCATATTTCAAGCCTGATAAGGCTTTCAGAGGAAAATAAAAATGGACAACCCAATAGTGATATTGAGTTGTCCAATCAAGTCGGGGAGACAGGATTCGAACCTGCGACCCCCTGGTCCCAAACCAGGTGCGCTACCGGCCTGCGCTACTCCCCGGGCACTTGTACTATCAATGGTCTGTTGCCGTTGTCAGGCCATTGTTTCTTCAGCGGTGAGGGCGAGATTCGAACTCGCGGTACACTTTAAGGCGTACGACAGTTTAGCAAACTATTGGATTCGGCCACTCTCCCACCTCACCTCTTATCTTGGAAACTTTTGTTTTCACTTCGTTTCCTTTCTAAGGGACTGCAAAGGTATAGTATTGATTTGATACTGCAAACTAATTTTCCCTTTTTCGTCCTATTTTTTTAGATTTATTTTGGTTTTATTCGTTTTAATTTCAGATGATGCCTCATATGGCACAAAAGCCTTAAATGCTTGCCAGTTGCACCTTCTGTTGGATTTCCAATAGGTTTTCTTTGTACTCTGTATCAGTCTCCATTAGGTTCTCTACCGTTTGGCAGGAATGTATAACTGTGGTGTGGTCAAACCCGCCAAAATGGTCCCCAATGGTCTTTAATGACTGCTTGGTAAACTTCTTGGCAAAGTACATAGTTATCTGCCTGGCAAGTACCACTTCTCTTTTACGGGTCTTAGTCAGCAACCTGTCGTAAGAAACATGGAAATAGTCACAGACCATTTTCTGGATGTTTTCTATCGACATTTCACGGGCAGCAGTTTTTACGAAATTCCTCATTACACGTTTTGCGAGGTCGAGGTCAATTTCTTTTTTATTCAGGGTAGCCTGGGCAAATAGGGCAATCAAAGCACCTTCCAGTTCCCTTACATTGCTCTGGATATTGTAAGCAACATACTGAACTACTTCATCTGGTATTTCTAAGCCTTCCTGACGCATTTTAACCTGCAAGATCAGTTTGCGTGTTTCAAAGTCGGGCGCTTGTATGTCTGTATTCAATCCCCAACGGAAACGGCTTAATAAGCGCTCCTGCATACCTTCAAGGTCACGTGGGGCAGTATCACTTGTTAAGATGATTTGCTTACCGCTCTGGTGAAGGTGGTTGAATATGGCAAAGAATACTTCCTGTGTTTTAGTAGCAGAAACAAACAAATGAATATCATCCATTATCAACACATCAATAAGTTGATAGAAGTGGATGAAATCGTTTATTTCGTTGTTTTTAGAATGGTCTATAAACTGGTTGATAAACTTCTCGGCACTTACATAAAGTACAGATTTGTTTGGGTGCAGCCTACGCACCTCATTACCTATAGCTTGCACCAGATGGGTTTTACCCCATCCAACGCCACCATATATAACAAGAGGATTAAAAGATGTAGCACCTGGTTTTTGCGCAACGTGAATACCTGCAGAGCGCGCTACACGATTGCAATCACCTTCTACATAGTTTTCGAAGATATAGTTACTGTTCAGTTGCGGGTCTATCTGCATGCGTTTTAAACCCGGAATGGCATAAGGCGTCTTTATATTATGCGGATCATCCCATTTTAGTGGCATGTCCACATAATTATTTTCTTTTGGTGGCTTGGTATGTGTGCTGCCTGGCATATTAATAGAAGCAGGGTTCCTGTGATTGGAACTGCTTTCCATCATAATACGGTATTCCAGCCTGCCTACTCTGCCAAGTACCCTTTTAATGGTTTTTCCAAGAAGCTCTACGTAATGTTCTTCAAGCCATTCGTAAAAGAATTGGCTAGGTACTTGTAATGTAAGTACATTATCATTTAGACCTACTGCTTTAACTGGCTCAAACCAAGTCTGGTATGTGCGCCAATTCACATTGTCCTTAATGATATTTAAACATTTTTCCCATAGTTGTTCTGCTTCGGTTAAAACATTATTGTTGGTATTGTAAAGATGCTTATCCATAATATAAAACAACGGTCACTAATTAAAATAATTCTATTTAAACTTATTCGATTACTAATCTTATTCTCTGAAACTAAAATAAAACAAAAATTAAGAATATGTATTTTATTCTCATTATTTCGAAATTTTGTCCATTTTTCAATTCTTCTTACTCTTCATTTTCTCTTTCTAATTATCCCCTTTTTTTCAGCCGGGGGACGAAATTGCTAACTATTGGTTGAAAAAAAAAATCCTTTGCCTATTGTTTTTTTAATAAAACTTACAGTGTGGGCTTTGCTGTGATAGGTTCTTTTTTTGCTTTGGAAAATAAGATTTTGTAGGGTTGAAAAATTAATTCGTAATCCTCAATTTAATACCTTTAATTAGGTCATTTTATTTTGTTAAAACTTCTGAAAGCCGCTACAGTAAAGGGTTTCAGGGTTTTTATTGATTTTCTTTGCTTTTTTATTCCCTAAAATTTCGTTCCAAAATAACTCATGTAATTTACGTGTCTTTTTTTTACCAATCACTGTTAATTATCACTAAGTGTCGAATATTTTTTTCGGTATTTTTTCAACAATTCACATATCGATTTAATTAATTGTTAGTTGGCTGTTCAAAAGTCCTACTAACAGTTTGTTAAGTACCTTGACTTCTATTGATTAAAAATATAAATAAATAGTAAAATAAACATCAGTTAAGTAAAATGTCACTAATATTAGGCAGTTGAGTTTTGCGTATTTTTAACATTACTGCTTGTTTTAATAAAAATATTTTTATCGAAAAGCTAATTTTTGTTACTAAAATGCTAATAGGGTATAAATATTTGGTGGTTTCAAAATCCTGTGAAATGTCTATTATTGTCTTTAAAGATGACTAAATATATATAAATAAAAGAGCGTAAATGTAGCTAGGGGTGCGCAATTGATGTGAAAAGGTTCAGTATTAATACCAAATGTAGTTGTGGAGAGATAGTAAGTTAAACCACCAACTTAAGCATATTATATCCACAAAATGGTGTGTATTAGAATGCTGGTTTTATTTGGTATGAATACCAATAGCAAGAAAAATGGTCTAAAAACATACCAATTTCAGCCTCGTTTTTAATTGATTTCAGAGGTTTTAGTTGTTTAAATACCATATTGACTGTGTTGGATAATTTTGAAATGTACAGTTTCACCTTTTTTGACACTGTTTTTATTACTTTTGTAGTGATGTAGACAATATATTACTTGGTTATGCCTAATGCGTTTTATGTGCATTGTGTTTGTTCATTGTAATTTATAAATTGTCTTACTAACCTAATTGTATTATGCCAAATACCCCAGGAAGGCTCAAGTTTTTTACTGTTTTATTCGTTTTACTGTTTATTATTAATATGGTTCCACTTCAAGCCGGCGCCGTAAATATAGACAGTTTGATGAATGTTATAATATTACATAAGATTGATGACACATCTTCGGTAAACCTATTGATAAAGATTGCCAAAAAATACCAAAGGAACAATCCAGACTCGGCTATATTTTATGCAAGAAAGGCTGGAGAATTGGCTTCAAAAGCGGGATTCCAGCGTGGATATGGCAATAGTTTAATACAAAACGGTATTGCTTACCAGGATAAATTCCAAATGGATAGCTCATTCAATAATTTTGAAAGGGCTAATCAGGTTTTTAAGAACATTAATTACCCCAAAGGTCAGGCTACAGCAATTTTCAACCAGGCTAATCTCTATATTACTAATTCTAAGTATGATCAGGCACTCGAATATTTTAATAAATCACTAAAAATAAGTGAGGAAATAGGTGATTCTGCATCTATATGCACCATCTTATTGCATATCGGGTATGATTATAACAATATGGGCGATTATACACAGGCACTTAGTTATTCGTTGAAGGCATTAAAGCTATTTGAATTGCTTAAGGATACAGACCATATCATAGAAACGAACACCCATATTGCCACTATTTATGCCTCTCTGAAGAACAGAATTAAGGCACTTGAGTATATTGACAAAAGCTTGCAGTGGCAATCACGATTAAATGATATTGGTGTTGAAATGGGTAATTTGGTAAATGTTGCCATGGTTTATGGCCAATTAGAGGATAATGCCAATGCCCTAATATATTTTAAAAAAGCACTTCACATTGCAGATTCAATCTCAGACGATTACTATAAGAATATCTGCCTGGTAGACATTGCCGAGATATATTTTGGAATGGGTGATTATGATAATGCTTATCCTTTATATACCAATTACCTTGTTATAGCCGAAAAGACAAATGACCAGGAAGGTATGGCATTGGCTCAGTATGGTATTGGAAATATTTTGGTGAAAAAAGGAAATCTAAAAGAAGGTCTTACTCACCTTGAGAAATCTTACCAGATTTTCAAGGATAATACCATGAAGAAAAATATTTGTGAAGTAGCTCATGCTCTAAGTAGTGCTTATGAAACTGCGCATGATTTTGATAATGCGCTGAAATACCATAAAATTTACTTCAAATACAACGACAGCTTATATAGCGAACAAAGCGCAAAAAGTATTCAAAAAATACAATACGATTACGACCTGGAAAAGAAGGAAAATCAGATTAAAAGATTAGAAAATAATCGTGCTATTGCATTAGCCAAAAGCGAAAAACAAAAAATTACCAATATTGCATTACTAATAGGGTTAGGTTTAGTGGTCATCATTCTCCTGCTAGTATTGCGAAGCAGGCGTTTTGAGCAAATGAATAAGGAGAAAATTCAGGCACAAGCAAAAAGACTAGAGGAACTAAATCAGTTTAAGGATAAAACCTTTTCTGTTTTATCACATGACTTGAGAGGGCCATTAGGCACTTTAAGTACAACATTGATGATGCTGGACCTTAAACTCATATCACCGGAAGAATTTGCTGAAATAAAACCAGTGTTAAGTAATAAGCTGGTTTCGCTAACCTTATTGTTGGAAAACCTGCTCAATTGGTCGAAGACTTATATGAAGGGTGAGTCTGTAACAGTACCTACTAATACGAATTTATTTGAATTGGTAGAGGAAAATGTAAAATTGCTAAAGGACACAGCCGAGAGGAAACAAATCGGATTGTTGAGTACTGTTGCAAGTAATGTAATGGCTTATTGTGATAAAGAGCAGATTGATATTGTGATCAGGAATATTATCAATAATTCAATTAAGTTCACAAAGCCAGGCGGAGAAATAAAGCTATCTTCACAAATAGATGATGGAAAGGTGAAAATTGTTATTGCAGATAATGGAATAGGGATGAGTAAGGAACAAATCGCTAAGTTGTTTATCATAGCTAATGACAATTCCACATTTGGTACAAAAGGTGAAAAAGGGACAGGGTTGGGATTGATGCTTAGCTATGGTTTTGTAAAGGAAAATAAGGGAAACCTGGACGTAGAAAGTGAACAAGGAAAAGGCACTACTTTCACAATAATTCTCCCAGCCAAGAATGAATCTTAATACCAGAATGGCCAATAATTTTAAATAGGATTTTTGAACCAGAGCCATTTAACCATTTACATCATAAAATGTATCTTCGCAAACTTTAAAATAGGACTATGTATCGTACACATAATTGTGGTGAGCTACGCTCGGCACATATAAATAGTGAAGTAACCCTTGCAGGCTGGGTACAGACAGTAAGGAAATTTGGCAGTATTACTTTTACCGACCTTAGGGACAGGTATGGTATTACCCAGTTGTATTTCAGTGAGAATATGAATAGCATCCTGGCTGAAAAACCAATAGGGCGTGAATTTGTGATTCAGGTAAAGGGCAGGGTAGTGGAGCGCACTAACAAGAACCCTAAATTGCCAACAGGTGATATAGAAATAGAAGTAAATGAAATGACTATCCTGAATGGCGCAGCTACGCCACCATTTACCATTGAAGAAGATACTGATGGCGGTGATGAACTAAGGATGAAATACCGTTATCTGGACCTGCGAAGACCAACACTTAAAAAGAATCTTGAACTCCGCTATAAAGTAAACCGTTCGGTACGCAATTATCTGGATACTCAGGGTTTCTGGGATATAGAAACACCATTCCTTATTAGGAGTACACCTGAAGGTGCAAGGGATTTCGTAGTGCCATCGAGGATGAATGAGGGACAATTTTATGCCTTGCCACAGAGCCCGCAGACTTTTAAGCAGTTGCTTATGGTAAGTGGCTATGATAAATACTACCAGATAGTAAAATGCTTTAGGGATGAAGACCTGAGGGCCGACAGGCAACCAGAGTTCACCCAGGTAGACTGTGAAATGAGCTTTGTGGAGCAGGAAGACATTTTGAACATGTTTGAAGGCTTATTTAAGCATGTTTTCAAAGATGTGAAGGGAGTAGAAATTACCGAAGCATTCCCAAGGATGACATTCGACGATGCTATGTGGCATTACGGTAATGACAAGCCCGATATAAGGTTTGAAATGAAAATCCAAAACCTGAAGGCTGTTAATAAAGTTTATTGCGAAGCATTGGATGGTGTTGATTTCAAGGTGTTTAATGAGGCGGAAACCTTATTGGCTATCTGTGTGCCAGGTGCCAGTGAATATACCCGAAAGCAACTAGATGAGCTCACCGAATGGGTAAAACGCCCTCAGATAGGTATGAGTGGAGTAGTGAATATAAAGCACAATGCAGATGGAAGTTTTAAAAGCAGTGTAGACAAATTTTTTAATGCTGAAAAGCTACAACAGATAGGTGATTTCTGTGGTTCGGTGAAGGGTGATCTGATTTTAATACTTGCGGGTGCTGAAACCCGTACACGTAAGGCAATGAGTGAATTGCGCCTTGAAATGGGTAATCGCCTTGGTCTGCGTGATCATTCGGTTTACAAGCCATTATGGGTAATTGATTTTCCTTTATTCGAACTTGATGAGGAAAACAATAGATGGGTGGCACGTCATCATCCTTTTACTGCCCCTAAGCCAGAACATATAGGCCTGATGGATGACTTAAGCCGGTATGCTGAGATAAAAGCAAATGCCTACGACATTGTATTAAATGGTACTGAGATAGGTGGTGGTTCAATTCGTATTTT
>CANGSR010000236.1 GCA_947456055.1 Chitinophagaceae bacterium | reverse complement strand
GGAGGCTTATAATGCTACCACCGGTGCAATCCTTATAAAAATTCATGGCTTCTTCACTTTCTCCATTGAAGAATAAATAGACATTAAGACTCATATTCGTTTTGTTTATTTTATAAAAGTAGGTAAAAACAAAATATCGCAATGCTAATAGACCATTAAATATTTTTGATGGTTTCCAAAGTGACAACCGCTATTTTTCAATTACTTTTGAAAAAATCAAAAATACACCAAGCATATGAGCCAGGTACAGGAATTTAATGATTATAGAGCCAAGATGAATGAGGTAATACTCAGCAAAAAGAATTTGGTTATTGGCAGGCTATTTAACTTAGATACAAATACTTATGCCGAAGGGGCACTACCTGTGCGCACTAAAGAAATGCTGGGGCTTGTTGCCAGTATGGTACTTCGTTGCGATGATTGCATCAAATACCACCTGGGCAAATGCCATGATGAAGGCATCTCTACCGATGAAATGTATGAAATATTCGCAGTAGCCAATATAGTTGGCGGCACTATAGTGATTCCCCATACCCGCCGTGCTGCTGAATACTGGGAAGAACTCAACAATCAGTAGTTTTCAAGTGTTGAGATTTGGGGGGTAAGGCTATTATGATTACATGCCATTTGTCAATATACACAGTCAAATGTGGAATGCCAATTTATTACAAAACAGTTTGGTAATATCTAAATTTGATACCCTGATAACATAAATACATTTGCTGGCAACGGTGCAGGGATTATCTTTGCGCCAAATTAAAACAAAAATTATGAAACGTAACGCAACAACCGTTTGGAACGGTTCAGGTAAAGAAGGCAGTGGCACTATATCTACACAGAGTACTACATTGAACAATGCTCAGTTTTCTTATAATAGCCGTTTTGCTGAAGGTGTTGGTACCAACCCTGAGGAACTATTAGCAGGTGCTCATTCTGGTTGCTATACCATGAAGTTTACCTTCGTATTAGGTGGTGCTGGTTTTCCCCCAGAGCAGGTTTCAACTACTTGCTACATTACTCTTGAAAATGGTGTAGTAACTAAAAGCGAATTGAATGTAACTGCTAAGGTTCCAAACATCACAAATGAGCAATTCCAGACATTGGCCGAAGATGCAAGGGCTGGTTGTTTGATTACTAAATTGTACAATTGCGAAACTACAGTTACAGCAACTTTAGCTTAATCCATATATTTTAATTCATTTCCAGAGCTCTCGTAAGAGGGCTTTGTAGTTTATTAAAACCTGACTATTCAGGTTTTTAGGAATAGTTGGAGGGGAAGCTACCTAATGGAGGTAATTTAGTTTCGATGCCAATTAGATGCGGCTGACCTGGAAAAGTACTGCAAAATATGGGCATGATTTCCTGAAAGAATGACATAGATGGCTGCTCTAAGAATTTTGTTAAGCCTAGTGTTTGCAACATTAACCGATATTAGTTATATTGCGGCAAAATTGCCCTTTGATATTATCATTAGGGTGTAAAACAACTTTACGTGTATATGCATTGCAAACTAAATTATGTAAAAGGAGCCTTCTTTACGGTAATATCCATGCTATTATTTTCTGCATGTCACCCTGATACCAGCAGTAACCTGGCTAATGGTGATGATAACGGTGGGTATGCATCTGATGCTTCGAGAATTGAATGGGCTAATAATGATATTATCTCCATAGCTGATGCATCTGGGTTTACATATAACGGCGCATTTATGCGTACTACTTATGATGGGGTATGTGCCCGTGTAGCTACCGATACTAACTCTATACCACATACACTAACCATCCGCTTTGGAAATACCGATTGCGTTTGTCTTGATGGTAAAAAACGCAGGGGGACAATAATAGTAACTTATAATGGTTTGTATGCCGATTCAGGCCAGTTACATACCATTAGTTTTGATAATTATTTTATCAATGATAACCAGATTACTGGTACTATTAAAACATCTCGTGTTGATACTACTATCACCGGCAACTGGTATTATAATGTGTATGTTAATGACTCTATGAACATTAGCCAGGATCCACGAAACAGCCAGATAGTAGGCTGGAGCGGTACTTTAGTTCGCAAGTGGGTAACAGGTTTTGCTTCAGGTACAAGGATTGATGATATATTCTCAATTTCTGGTTTTGCTACACTTACCCGTCCTAATGGGCATATTTTCAATTTTGCAATTGCTACTCCATTACAAGCTGCCCTTGGTTGCGATTATCTGCGCTCAGGTGTTGTAAATGTAAATGGATATACCGGTAGCCACCGACTCGATTATGGTTCAGGTGGTTGCGATGCAGGTGCTAGTGTTTACATAGGTGTAAATGCATATCCTGTAACAATGACTCCATAATATTCTTTGAACATAATATTTAAAAAGCCGGATTAATGTCCGGCTTTTTTGTGCGCTTATTATTTATGGATTCCTTTTATTTGTCTTGATGAAAGCTACCACTTTTCGATTCATGAGAATAAAAAGCTATGTAGGTGTTGCTTTTTTTTGTTTCGTTGGCTCCGTAGTTGCCAATGGCTCTTTGTAGAAAAGAAATTTTAACAAACGAAAACTGCTCCAGCGGAGCAGTGCCCTTTTAGGTTTAGCAAAAGGGTAGTAATAACAGATTGTCACTATGTTTTCCTTAATTGAGATTCATATTTGTAGCTGACTTTTTTATTTTCAAAGCGAAGATATAATCACCTCGCAAGCCCACTTAATTTCATCTTCAGTTATGGTTAGTGGTGGGGCTATTCTAATGCAATCAGGTGCAAATAAAAACCAATCTGAAAATAACCCTTTTTCAAGACATTTGAGCAGGGTAGAAGATACCTGTTCGGCACTTCCTAATTGCACGGCAATGAGTAAACCCTTGCTGCGAACGGCTTTTATTTGAGGGTGTATAAGTAGTTGGTGAAACAAATGCTCCTTAGCCGCCACACTTTCTATTAGCCTTTCTTCCAGCAATGCCTTAAACCCCGCCATACCTGCAGCACAGCATACCGGGTGGCCGCCAAATGTGGTAATATGCCCAAGGACAGGGTCGTGGGTTAATGACTGCATATGGCTGTGTGAGGAAACAAAAGCCCCCATAGGCATGCCGCCGCCAAGTGCCTTGCCTAATAATACTATATCGGGTACTACTTCAAAATGTTGGAAACCCCATAGTTTGCCTGTACGTCCAAAGCCACACTGGATTTCATCGAATACTAAAAGGCAACCCTCTTGGGTACATTTTTCTCTTAGTCTTGTAAGCCAATCAGGATTTGGGGCAATCACGCCTGCTTCTCCTTGTATAGTCTCAATAATTACGCAAGCAGTCTGGGAATTAATGGCATCAATCAATTCTTCAGTATTATACCCATAATGCCAGCAGCCGGGCATCAGTGGCCGGAAAGCATTGCGCCAATACTCATCACCCATTACACTCAATGCTCCCAGGGTATTGCCATGGTAACTATTGATGCAGCTAATAATATCAGTCCGACCAGTAACCCTTCGGGCCAACTTTATTGCCCCCTCTGTAGCCTCAGCCCCCGAATTGGTGAAATACACACAGTCCAGATTTGCAGGTAAGTATGAGGTAAGTAACTCTGCATATTTCACTTGTGGGCTTTGAACAAGTTCGCCATATACCATTATATGTAGGTATTCATTGGCTTGTTTAGTAATAGCCTCCACAACAGCAGGGTGGCAGTGCCCAATATTACATACACTTATCCCACCTATCAGGTCAAGGTATCTTTTGCCATCGGCATCATATAAGTAATTGCCCTTAGCCTTAATGATTTCTATCCCCACCGGGGCAGGCGATGTTTGGGCAACATGACGAAGGAAAAGTTGTTTTAAGTTCATTTTTTTTCAAAGTCAAAAGTCAAAATTAAAAAGTCAAAAACCGTAGCTTAAAAAAGTCAAATAAATGACCGAACGCTAAATAATCAATTTGCGGCTATTCCCACTTTTTTCAGTAGCCCTGGCCTTTAGGCCGGGGAATAATAGGGTACATGATTTGGCTTTAGCCAAAATCGTCGGATAGAATTGACAAGATATATTGGTCAACTACACTATATCAACCCCTCATACAGCTCATAATTCTCATCATCAAAACAAACAAAAATAACCTCTTTAAACCATCCAGGGTTTACATCAACAAATGCCTTGGTGGTATTAACCGCAATTTCAGCCGCCATTGGTTTGGGAAAACGATAAACTCCGGTACTAATATTTGGGAAGGCAATTGAATGCAATCCATTGTCCTTAGCTAGTTGTAGACTATTATGGTAGCAATTCGTAAGGTGTTCTGGTTCCTTGTTTTTACCACCATTCCATATTGGCCCTACAGTATGTATGATATGTTTGGCAGCAAGATTATACCCCTTGGTTATTTTAGCCTGTCCGGTTTTGCAGCCATTCAGGCTACGGCATTCTTCCAATAGCTCCTTTCCTGCAGCCCTGTGGATGGCCCCATCTACACCACCGCCACCCAGTAGCGAACTATTAGCTGCATTTACTATAGCATCCAGCACAAGGGTAGTAATATCGGCTTTCAGTAATTTTATGGTATTACTCATAGAGCACTATTTATGGGATTAAGATTCAGTTCCCTGGCCTTATTGAGCAAAAGCTCATAAGCAGCCTCATAATTATTGGGTATTACACCATCTAGTATAGCTTCCCTTACTGTGGTTTTTAAAACCCCAACCTCCCTCGATGGGCTCAGGTTAAACAACTTCATTATTTCATCGCCACTTATAGGTGGTTGCCAATTGCGTATTTTATCACTTTCCTCTACCTCCCTTAGCCTCTGTTTCACCAGCTCAAAGTTCTCGAGGTAGCGCTTCACTTTTAGTCTGTTTTTAGAGGTTATGTCACTCTCGCAAAGTATCATCAGGTCATCAATATCTTCACCGGCATCAAATAGCAGGCGGCGCATGGCTGAATCGGTAATGTCTTCCTTGGTAAGGCTAATTGGGCGCAGGTGAAGCGAAACCAATTTAGCCACATATTTCATGTGCTCATTAAGGGGGAGCTTCAGTTGCTTAAAGATTTTGGGCACCATTCTTTCGCCAACCACCTCATGCCCATGAAAGGTCCAGCCATGGCCTTCTTCAAACCGTTTGGTGGCAGGTTTGGCAATATCATGAAGCAGCGCAGCCCATCTTAGCCATAGGTTATCACTTTTGGCTGCGGTATTATCTATTACCTGCAGGGTATGGTAGAAATTGTCCTTATGCCCCTTGCCCTCAATAATCTCCACTCCTGATAAATCTGTAAACTGTGGAAAAAACTCTTTAAGCAGTCCGGCTCTGAACAACAAGTCGAGCCCAATAGATGGCTTTTTTGCAGCCATTATTTTATTCAGTTCATCAGTTATCCTTTCCTGGGTAATAATTCTTATTCGCTCCCTATTGCGCCTTATCGCATCAAATACCTGCCCCTCAATTTCAAAACCTAATTGCGTGGCAAACCTTATTGCCCTCATCATACGCAATGGGTCATCTGAAAAAGTAACATTTGGCCCCAATGGGGTGCGGATAATTTTTTGTTCCAGGTCGGCTACCCCATTAAAAGGGTCAACCAACTGGCCATAATTGTGCTTATTAAGGCTGATGGCCATGGCATTGATGGTAAAGTCACGCCTCAATTGGTCATCCTCAATTGTACCTGGGGCTACTTCCGGGTTGCGGGAGCTAGGGGTATAAGATTCCTTGCGGGCACCTACAAATTCCACATCAAACCCATTGAGCTTGAACTGAGCTGTGCCATAGGTTTTAAAGAAATTAACCTGGGGCTTATGTTTAAAGGTAGCAGCCACAGCATGTGCCAGGGCAATGCCATCACCAGTGCACACAATATCTGCATCCTTAGTATTGCGGCCTAGTATTTTGTCGCGTACAAAGCCCCCTATAAGGTAGCATTCCACATTTAGTTTTGCTGCCTCCTTACTGATTCTTTCAAATAAATCTAATTCTTCCGATGTACAGGTTATTTCCATATTCCGCAGCAAAGCTATGACAGGAATTATTTATTATGCAATATAAATTTATTGCTTGTGTTTTTTTGGGGGTAGGGTTAGAATAATTTGAACTGTCATTGCCTTTTTGTTTGAAGCAGGATACCCAGGATTTTAGGAATTGCAAAAAAATCCCACCCGTCCTGAAACAATATCCAACACATGTAGAGACGGATTGAATCCGTCTCCGTCGCACCCATCCTGAAACAAATATCCAACATACGTAGGGACTCACTGAATCCATCTACATCTCAATTGTCAATTTCAGGAGAAGAATATATGAAATTTATATTTATTGGCATCATTTCCCGAAACGGATTCAATCCGTCACTACAACGACAAAAAACCGCCGATCCTGGTTGCATTCACGCTCCCGCATCCCGCAATCTCTTAATCCCAAAATTGTCTCGCATTGCTATGTTTAGGAGAGACACCTGGGATTCATTGTATTTATGAGTTAGGGTGCGAATTAACCACCTCAAAACAAATTACCCTGTAAAATTCGCCCAAAGGCTATTTTACAGGGTAATAAATATAGTGAAAATTGATTATTTTTCTTTAGTGTACAATTTGCTTTTTATCAGGCCCATTTTGTGGAAACGGTGGGCAAATGAAACCCTTAACACACCACGGCCATACTTCATACTACGGGTAAAGTTGATGCTTGATGCCTCTTCGAAATACTTGGTAGGGCAGGTAACTTCGGCAATTTCAAATCCGTTCATGAATATCTGGGATATCATCTCATTATCAAAAACGAAATCGTCGCTATTATGGGTGAAATTGATAGACCTGATTACATCTGCACTGAATGCCCTGTACCCTGTATGGTATTCGCTAAGCTTCTGCGATAGCATAATGTTTTCGAACAAGGTGAGGCAGCGGTTGAAGATATACTTATACATTGGCATACCACCCCTTAGTGCACCTTTACCTAATATACGAGAAGCCAATACTACAGGATAAACATCGAATGCAATGATAGATGAAATAGCATGGAGTAACTTAGGGGTGTACTGGTAATCGGGGTGGAGCATTATAACAATATCAGCACCTAGTTCCAGTGCCTTTTTGTAACAGCTTTTTTGGTTACCACCATAGCCCTTATTCACTTCGTGCTTTACGATGTGCTTAATACCCAGGCGTTTTCCTTCACCCACGGTATCATCGCGGCTGTTATCATCCACCAGCACTACATCATCAACAATGTCAAAAGGTATTTCCTTATAAGTGCGTTCCAGTGTCAGCGCCGCATTATAAGCGGGCAATACAACTACTATTTTTTTACCGTTGAGCATAATTATCCGGCAAATGTAATAAGTTAATTGGGAATTTGAAAATTCCAAATCTTTGATTGTCTTAGGTTTCTACTGATTAAGTCGTTAATTTTAAGAGAAATCTAGGCCTATTAAAATAATTTTTTATCGGTACTGCTTTGATTTTGGTAATCTGTTAGGTCAGTAACACTATAGATCTTAATTTTTTGGTTCATCTGCTGTTGATCTTCCCATTACTCTCGACATAAATGTTGAGCAACCTATCCTTCTCCTTACCCGTTCCGCAAAATAAATTCCCGTTCCTATACCTAATACGATGAATACAAAAAACAAGAGCATTCCAGTGGTGTTTTTCAGTAAGCGACCGTCCAACCACTTATTGTTAATAGTGAATGGCCTAGGTTATATTGCTGATTAAAATCAGCAATAAAATGTTGCTGCTATCCCATAATAGCCGATACTGGCTCTACCGCCCCACCACTGATATGCGTAAGAGCTTCGATTCGCTCTGTGGCATAATTAGAAATGAATTAAAGCAGGATATTTT
>CANGSR010000235.1 GCA_947456055.1 Chitinophagaceae bacterium | reverse complement strand
CCCTAGCCCATAAGCTAAAAAACGAAAAAAAAGTTGCCATGGCCTTTAGTGGCGATGGTGGCACCAGCGAAGGCGATTTCCACGAAGCAATGAATGTAGCCGCTGTATGGAACCTGCCTGTAATATTTATTATAGAAAATAATGGTTACGGACTAAGCACCCCAAGTAGCGAGCAATTTATTTGCAAGCAACTTGCAGATAAAGCTATCGGTTATGGCATGAAAGGCATTGTAATTGACGGTAACAATATATTAGAGGTATACAACGAAATTACTAAAGCCAGATACTACTGCCTCACCGAGCAAAAACCCATAATAGTAGAATGTATGACCTTCAGGATGAGGGGACATGAAGAAGCCAGCGGTGTAAAATATGTGCCTAAGGAATTGTTTGAAGAATGGGGCAAAAAAGACCCGGTGAGCAATTATGAGGAATTCCTGATTAATGAAGGCGTACTTAATAAAGAAAAAATAGACCAGATAAGAGAAGGAATACAGCATGAAATAGAAGCTGGACTAGCTACCGGTTTTGAAGCACCACATATCGTGCCCGATACACAGGAAGAGATTAATGATGTCTATGCGCCATTTAAATATAAGCCCACCAAACCTAGCCACCTCACCACAGAAAAAAAATTCATCCAGGCTATAAGTGATGGCCTGAAGCTGTCTATGGACAAGCACCCCAACCTGGTGCTTATGGGTCAGGATATTGCAGAATATGGCGGGGCTTTTAAAGTTACTGAAGGTTTTGTGCAGCAATATGGTAGAGATAGGGTTAGAAATACCCCTTTGTGCGAAAGTGCAATTGTTGGTGCAGCCCTTGGCCTATCAATAAAAGGATACAAGTCTATGATGGAAATGCAATTTGCAGATTTCGTTACCGTAGGCTTCAACCAGATAATTAATAACCTCGCCAAAATCCATTACCGCTGGGGACAAAATGCCGATGTGGTTATTCGTATGCCTACTGGTGGTGGCGTAGGTGCCGGTCCTTTCCATTCCCAAAGTAATGAAGCATGGTTTGTACATACACCTGGACTTAAAGTAGTTTACCCTTCTACCCCCGAAGATGCCAAAGGATTGATGATAGCTTCATTTGAAGACCCCAATCCTGTATTATTCTTTGAGCACAAAGCACTTTACCGCAGTGTGAGTGGCAATGTGCCAGATGGCTATTATACAGTAGAAATAGGTAAAGCAAGAATCGAGGCAATAGGCACTGACATTAGCATCATCACCTATGGTATGGGCGTGCATTGGGCTACTGACTATGCTAAAAAACACCTTGAACTATCCATTGATATCCTCGACCTCCGCACCCTCCTACCACTCGACTATGAAGCAATAAGGGAGGCTGTTTACCGTACAGGTAAGGTATTAATATTACATGAAGACACCCTTATAGGTGGTATTGGTGGTGAATTAGCAGCATGGATTGCCGAAAATTGTTTCGAACACCTCGATGCCCCGGTTATGCGTTGTGCCAGTCTCGATACGCCAATTCCATTTGCTATAGAACTAGAACAGAACTTCATGGCCAATAAAAGATTAGACGCCTGCATTCAAAAGCTAATCAATTATTAATTGAAAAATTACAGAACTAAAAAATATAAAAACAACAATCAGGATAATTTTCAGGTTTGACAATTACCTTTAACTTTCTACTTTCGTAAAAGAAATATTAATTGTATGATTTCACGGCTTTTATCTATTGTATTGCTGGCATCTGCTACCCTGTTTTTCACCGCATGCAACGACATGCCTGCCAAGAAACATGGACCAATAATATTAGGTGATTCATCTACAATTGTCACTGAAAAGGATCCACAAAAATTGCTGGATCTAGTTACCGAATTACAACCCGAGATACCAGAAAAAACCGAAATAAAAGACACCCCTGCCAGCCAGAAAAAACCAGTTGTTGATACCCCTAAAAAAGGCAAGACTGCAACAACGGTTGCCCCACCGGCTCCAGTAGTAACAGGTCCGGGCCTTACTGCCGAATTCACCGAGGTAACAGTTTTCATTCAAAACCTTAATGCAAAAATTGCCGGTAAAGCCAACCTTCAAAAAGCCAATGGAGCCGTTTATACCTTGAATAGTGGCAATATAAATGGTAGTATCATCAAAGTAAGCGGCAATGTCACCAAAGTTTCCCAACGCTACCAATCAGTTATAGTTTATAAAAACGGCCAGACCAGCCTACCGCTCGAATCATTATCAACCACCACAGCCTGGGCACCATTAACTGGTGGCAATAACCTCTACCGCATTACAGGTCTTGATGCCGCTTCAATGGATTATTCTGAAGCCAACAATAATGCACTGCGTAATGCCTTATCAAAAGCTGCCCAGAAAAAACACATCAGCAAGAAAAAAATCCAGGAATTATTAAATAGTATCAAACATGTCAAGGCATCAAACCAAAAACCATTTGTAGTGGTTCTTCGCTCAGTAATGTGGAAAATAGATGGTAAGGATGCACAGGGCAAAATTTATTCAAAACAAATAAGGGTAGATATACCCTTGTAATTAATAAATAGATATAATGTCGAACAACCAGTACAAATTAAACACGAAATTGATTCATGCGGGCATCACACCCGACCCTACTACTGGGGCTATAATGACCCCCATATACCAGACTTCTACTTATGTACAAGCCGGTCCCGGCGACCACAAAGGTTATGAGTATGCACGTACCCAAAACCCTACCCGCACTGTGCTTCAGGATGCATTGGCTGCAATTGAAAATGGTAAATACGGACTATGTTTCGGAAGTGGTATGGCGGCAACAGATGCTGTAGTAAAATTGCTTGCACCAGGCGATGAGGTGATTGTATCAAACGACCTCTACGGCGGCACCTACAGGCTCATGACCAAAATCTTTGCCAATTACGGTATCAAATTCCATTTCATAGGCATGCAGGATGCGGGCAATATTACCCAGTACATCAATAGCAATACCAAAATGATATGGATTGAAACACCAACCAATCCACTATTAAATGTAATTGATATTGCTGCCTGCTCAGTTATCGCAAAAGCCCATAATCTCATTCTGGTGTGCGATAATACATTCGCTTCTCCTTACCTCCAGACCCCCCTCGACCATGGTGCTGACATAGTATTACATTCAGCTACCAAATACCTGGGCGGACATAGCGATGTGGTGCATGGCGCATTAATAATGAACGATAGCAGTCTTGAGGAGCGCCTGCGTTTTATCCAGAATAGTTGCGGAGCGGTACCTGGCCCACACGATTGCTGGTTAGTGCTTCGTGGTATTAAAACCCTCCATGTGCGTATGCAAAGGCATTGCGAAAATGGAGAAGCCATTGCCCATTACCTGCGCTCACACCCAAAAGTAGGTAAGGTGCTTTGGGTTGGTTTTGAAGAACATCCTAATCATGAAATTGCTAAGAAACAAATGCGTGGCTTTGGTGGTATGATTTCATTCACCCTTAAGGACGACAATATCGATGAAGCAATAAAGGTGTTAAAAAAGACCGAGCTATTCGCCCTTGCTGAATCACTTGGTGGTGTAGAGTCACTCATAGGCCATCCAGCCACCATGACCCACGCATCAATCCCTCGTGAAGACAGAATTAAAAACGGCCTTGTTGATTCCCTCATCAGGCTCAGCGTAGGTATCGAAGACATCGACGACCTAATCGAAGACCTAAGACAAGCAATAGGATAAAAATATTTGCCCAAATAAAAAAGCATAAGCCTGAACTCCACAGTTCAGGCTTATGCTTTTTACAAACTAGGCAATCCACAAAATTCGATTATACACAGAACTTTTATATATCCTTCCGTCTTTTTACTTTTTACTTTTTACTTTTTACTTTTTACTTTACCAAAATGTACATCTCCACATCCTTCTTCGTAATCCTCTTATCCGATAGGATGATTAAACGCTCTATCACATTCCTTAGCTCACGGATATTCCCAGTCCAGTTATACTCTTGTAATGCCGTAACCGCATCCGCATCAATCTCCTTTGCTGCCTGCTTATAATCTTCGCTAATATCTTTAATAAAATGGGCGATTAATGCAGGTATATCATCCCTGCGTGCATTAAGTGATGGCACCTGAATCAGGATTACACTCAACCTATGGTAAAGGTCCAGCCTGAATTTTTTGGCTTCCACCTCTTCCATCAGGTTTTTATTGGTGGCTGCCAATACACGCACATCCACCTTTATTTCCTTCTCCCCACCTACCCTGGTAATCTTACCTTCCTGCAGTGCACGTAGCATTTTAGCCTGGGCATCATGGCTCATATCCCCTATTTCATCAAGGAACAAAGTACCACCATTAGCTGCTTCAAACTTCCCAATACGTTGCTTTATAGCCGAAGTAAAAGACCCTTTCTCATGGCCAAACAATTCACTCTCTATCAATTCAGAAGGTATAGCAGCACAGTTCACCTCAATTATAGGTCCATTAGCCCTATTACTCAATTCGTGAATCCTGCGGGCAACCAGTTCCTTACCCACACCATTTTCACCAGTAATCAATACCCTGGCATCAGTAGGTGCCACCTTGGCTATAGTCTCCTGTATACGCATCATGCCCTCACTCTCCCCTATCATTTCATAGCCACGGGCTATCTTTTTCCTTAGTTGCTTGGTTTCAGTCACCAGCACCTTTTTCTCCATTGCATTGCGCAGGGTTATCAACAACCTGTTTAAGTCTGGTGGCTTAGAGATATAATCATAGGCACCCTTTTTCACCGCATCTACCGCTGTTTCTATATTACCATGACCGCTAATGACGATAAAAGGAATATCAGGCTTTTCCTCCCTGGCTATATGTAATACCTCCAGGCCATCCATCTTCGGCATTTTGATATCACACAAGATACAGTCATAGGTATTCTCCCTTATTTTCTTTACACCTTCAGCACCATCCACTGCCTCATCTATTACATAACCCTCAAAACTCAGAATCTCGTTCAGGGTTCTGCGGATGGCTCTTTCATCATCTATTACAAGTATAGTTTGCGACATAATATTTCAGTTTTGGCAGGTAATAATCTAATTACCCTTATTATTTAATAGGGTTGCAAATAACAAAATTATCACCCAAATTCCTAATCATTGCCATCTGCGACATTTTAATTGTAAATTATCTTCCAGTGATAACGATTTCCGATTCCCTAATGCCCTTTCTACCGAATATCCACAAAATACCTGCAATTTTGTCAGCAATTGATTAAGGCATCTAATTTGCATGTACGTACATATAAATACACAATTATGGCAAAGACAATATTTCATCCGGCAAACAAAAGAGGCCATGCCAATCATGGATGGCTCGATGCACACCATTCATTCAGTTTTGCTGGTTGGTACGACCCGTCCAAAATTCATTTTGGTGCGCTAAGGGTACTCAACGACGACATAGTAGCTGGTGGTAAAGGCTTCGGAACCCACCCCCACGACAATATGGAGATAATAACCATAGTACTGGAAGGAACCCTGGAACATAAAGACAGTATGGGCCATGCGCAGCAAATAGTGCCCAACGAGGTGCAGGTAATGAGTGCCGGAACAGGTGTCACCCATAGCGAATACAACCCCGACCCCAAAAACAGGGTAAATCTTCTCCAAACTTGGATTTTCCCAAACAAAAAAGATGTAAAACCCTGTTACGACCAAAAGACCTTTTCTGCCGAAGCAAGATTAAACACCCTGCAACCCCTGGTATCCCCAATGGACAATACTGACCCTGGATTAAAAATCCACCAGGATGCATGGATATACCGTACCACCCTTGAGGCAGGACAATCAGTAACACACCAATTGCATAGTCCTAACCATGGTGCCTACATATTTAATATTGATGGCGCAGTAAATATAGAAGGCCAAATTCTAAACAAAAGAGACGCAATCGGCATAAGCGACACCCCTAATTTTGAAATCACCGCCACCTCCAAAAGCGATGTCTTAATATTTGAAGTACCAATGGGTAATTAATTATGAGTAATAAGCCTCCAATTATTGGGGGCTTATTACAAAATATGAATTTTTAGGTTGGATTTCATTCCAAATAAAATTCCTCATATTTGCACATACAATTTCATCTCCTGTTATGAGCAAACAATTCACAAAAGATAATCTCACAGTCACCTGGAATCAACGTCTTTGCATCCATTCCAAATTATGTTGGCACGAACTCAACGAGGTTTTCACCCCCGGCACCGATCCATGGATTAACCTCGACGGCGCAGAAAAAGAACGCATTATAGCCCAAATTGCCAAATGCCCATCAGGCGCACTAAAGGCTGAAGTAAAAAATACCGAAGCCCCTCCTACTACCGCCACAGAAAATGCAACCAAAATTGTAGTCGCCCCAAATGGCCCACTTATCGTTCATGGTAATCTGACAGTTCAACATGCCGGGAGTGAAACAACCAAAAATAATATAACCGCATTCTGCAGGTGTGGCGCTTCTGCCAACAAACCCTATTGCGATGGCAGCCATAACAAGATAGGATTCAAAGATTAAAACACACCCCACTTGCCCATCAGCACCCAACATATAGAACTACTAAAAAACCGACTCAAGGAACCACTCCCCGGCAGGCCCGCACAGGAACGCATGACAGGGCGGGTGGTAACTATGCCAATCACCGTTCCCGATAATGCAAAGCCCAGTGCCGTACTCTGCCTCCTTTTCCCAATGAATGATGAACTACATGTACTCCTCATGAAGCGCAGGGAAGACCGTACTGCCCACAGTGGCCAGGTGAGCTTCCCAGGTGGCAAGGTTGAGCAAACTGATGAAAATTACCTGTTCACAGCCCTGCGTGAAGCCAATGAAGAAGTAGGTATTCCTCCGCATGAGGTTGAAGTATTGGGCTCGCTTACTCCATTATATATACCTGTTAGCAACTTCAATGTATTCCCATTTATAGGCTATACCCCCCAGCGTCCTGTCTACAATCTTAGCCAAAACGAAGTTTCTTATACCATCGAAGTTCCCTTAGCTTCCCTATTGGCTCCTGAGCGAAAAACCATTACTGATGTAAAGTCCCCAGCTACTCCAAATCTCATTCGCAATGTAAATGCCTACATACTCACGGATGGCACAGTGATATGGGGTGCCACTGCAATGATAATTAGTGAACTTGAAGTTATCCTAACAAATTTGGTTAAATAAACCAGTAAGGTTTTTAACTAACGCATATCATTTGTATAACTAAAACAAGGGACTGAAATAGCTACCTTTACGTAATCATCGTTCCAAACTTTTAAAAACGACTAGTATTCCATTATAGTAGCCAATTAATAACAAATAATGACCGAACTAAGTTTTAGCGAAAGTGAATTTGCTACCCTGTTCCCTTACTACATTTGTATTAATAATGCAGGGATGATCGAATCCTTTGGCGAAAACCTGCACCATCTATGCGGCATTGAAACAAATACCCGCTTTGCCGATTTTTTTACGTGGCAAACATTAAATAATAATAATCCTGCAAGTACCAGAACCCTGGTACCTCTAAAAGAATTGGTAAGCGTAAGATCGGTAATGGCACCCAATATCGTTCTGAATGGCAAGTTCGAATACATGTCAAAAAAGGATGCCTTTCTTTTTTTAGGCACTCCACTTTATCAGGTAAGTACCGAGCAGAGCCAATTCCAGAATCAGATTATTGACAATACTTTCAAAATAAAAATCCACGACAACAAATACAATTTTTCAAAACTCAAAATCGACAGTTTAGAATCATTAGTTAACTACATTAGGCAAATTGAAGCATCCATATCTTCCGAAGATAATTTTGCCATAACCGTTTCCAATCCCCAAGGCAATAT
>CANGSR010000234.1 GCA_947456055.1 Chitinophagaceae bacterium | reverse complement strand
GGTATGGAGTTGCTCAATGCCCTGGATAGTATTTTGATTGAGAAAATATTGAAGATAATTTTAGAAATGGTTCATTTCTCTGAGGAGTTGCCTGCGGAAAACTACCAGGAATATATAAGCAAGCACGCAGGGGCAAGTTTCGCCGAAATTTCAGGCATATTTAAAGAGGTTAAGGGTATGACTATCCAGCAGTTCATTAATCTAAATAAAATCGAAAGAGTTAAAGAATTATTGTTATACAATCAGTTTAGCATCAAAGAAATTGCCCAAAAACTTAAATATATAAATGTAGCAAAATTGAGAGCTGAATTCAAAAATAGCACAGGGCTGTCCTTGACGTTTTTCAAGAAGCTGAAGATGAAGAGGGTTGCTTCAACATAGGGATTGGTAATAGAATGCAATGGAATTTCAGTTTTTTGGTGATTTATGCAATATTGTTGTTGCTTTTTTTAGCTCAACTTACACTCACTATATGGTGTGATAGCTACATTAATTGCAGTTTTCCGTCTTTTTTGATATGTCAAGAATTTCAATCCCTTCAATTGCCCCGGATTTACCAACCTCATTATAATGCCGGCAAAAATGAAATAATAAGTATTACTCAAACCTTACGGCAAAAAAATATTATTAATACCCTATTAATAATCAAGCTTATTTTTGATTGCAGCCATATTAATGGCATGATTATTGAGCATTTTAAAGTTCACCTGTAAAAATACTTACAATGAAAATCAGCAAGATATACCTACTTGTACTTACCATTTCTTTATTATCATTCCCAGGGGTTTTTGCCCAGCAAGCAGGGCTGTTGTACACTATAGCTGGTAATGGAACCATGAGCTTTACAGGAGATGGTGGCTTAGCCACTGTGGCAGGTATTGATGTGTGGAGTGTTAACACTGATGCTGCGGGCAATATCTACTTTGCTGATATGGATCACGATAGGATCAGGAAAATAAATACCAGTGGAATTATTACAACTATAGCAGGCAATGGCACTATGGGTTATAATGGTGATGGTATACCCGCTATCACTGCAACCCTGACTCAGCCCGCAGCTGTAATACCCGATAATGCCGGCAATGTTTATATTGGTGATGTAAATAATTACAGGATAAGGAAAGTAAATACTTCGGGTATAATAAGCACTATAGCCGGGACTGGCATTTATGGTTATTCTGGTGATGGTGGACAAGCTACAGCTGCTCAAATAGGCTCCCCTGAGGATATAGTAATAGACCATTCAGGCAATATAATATTCATAGATATTAATTGCATCCGAAAAATCTCCACAACCGGTATTATCAGCACCATTGGTGGCAGTGGATATTCCAGTGGCTATTACGGTGATGGCGGTGCTGCTACGAATGCAACACTAAATACACCCATGGCGCTGGCCATTGATGAAAGTGGGAATATATATATTGCTGACGCTCATAATAACGTTATAAGGAAAATAAATACAGCAGGTATAATCTCCACAATTGCTGGAAACGGCACCGCTGGGTATAGTGGGGATAATAATGCCGCTACAAATGCAATGCTATCTTCACCCGATGGTGTAGCCGTGGATAAGGCTGGGAATGTTTTTATTACAGATAATTTCAGGATTCGTAAAATTGCCCGCTCAGGAATTATTTCAACTGTTGCAGGTAATGGTAGCTCCACCTATGCAGGTGAGAATGTATGGTCGGCCGGCACATCAATTGCCGTTTCCGGTAAATTTTGTTTGGATCATTCAGGCAATTTTCTCTTGAACGAGCTGTCAGGCAGAATTAGAAAAATAGCCCTGGGGCAAAAATCATTGGGCGATAATTTCTCAGTATTCCAAGATAAATTGTGCAGCGGTGTTTCTTATCAAATCTATACTAATAGTTACACTTCTTCCCTTCAGGTAAAAACTTATTATGGAGATGGCCAATCGAGTACATCTCCATTGTCAATAGACTATTTTGGGAAAGGGTATTATTCGGGCCAGCATATTTATGATTTCGCCGGTACCTATACTGTAAAGCATGTATTGTTTTCAGGCACAAGTGCTATAGACTCAATGAGCTATGTATTTACTAATTACCAATGCTCCACTTTACCATTGCGTTTCTATTATGATGGTAATGGCAATTGTATAAAAGACGGCTCTACCGAACCATATATGAATACCCCGGTTACATTACAGGTAGATTCAAACGGAATAATCATTGATACAATCTCTGTAACCAGTGGTATTGATTTTGATGCAAGGGGGAATTTGGGTGATATATACAAGTTCAAAGTAGTGTCTTTATCTCCCGACTTACTAATCACTTGTCCTGCTTCGGGTATAATAATAGATACGCTGGTTCCGCACCAATACAATACCCAGGTAAATAACATTGGTTTAAAGTGCAATACCATCGCTGCTTTTGATCTTTCGATTCATGCAACAGCATTTGCGGGAAGACACTTGTCTAACGGCAATATCAATATTGCCAATAATTACTGCACTCCTGAAAACGCTATTGTAAAATTGTCATTCAGTCCGAAATATGCATTTGAGTCTTCATACCCAATTCCATCAAGTATTACCGGCAATATGGTTAGTTGGGATATAAATAGTTTGTCGGTCGATAATTTATTTCCAAAGGAGATAAGATATTCGTTGACTGTTCCGGGCGCATGGCTCATGAATGGTGATACTGTACAATCATCTTACATGATAAATCCCTTTGTTGGTGATACTGATACTTCAAACAATGTTGAGGTGCATACTGATACTGTAAAGGGATCTTACGATCCTAATTATGTGGAGGTTAGGCCTGCGGGCCTTATCCCTTCCGGTCACAAGCTGGAATATACCATCGGTTTTGAGAACACTGGCAGGGATACGGCAGTAAATATTTATATACTGGATACCCTGTCTGATAATGTAGACCCTATGAGTATGAAGATACTAACAACACCTGCCACTATGAATATTTCAAAAATACAGGGGGCAGGCCACACAATATTAAAATTTGATTTCCCCGGTATCAACCTGCCCGACAGCTCCCACCACAACCAATGCAATGGCATGGTGGCATTTACCATAAATGCTAAAAACGGCCTTGCCAATGGCACCACTATTTTAAACCATGCAGGTATTTTCTTCGATTACAACCCTGTAGTACTAACTAATACAGTAACAAACGTTATTTGTAATGCCTGCATATTGGGTATTAAAACATCAGAAACCACCAATACAGAAATATATCCTAATCCTGCAAATGAATACCTGACAGTAAGCACATCGCCTGCCGCTTACAATTCTATTACTATTACTAACCAGCTAGGACAATCAATGCTACAACAGGTTTTGGCAAATGATATTTCTAAAATAGATATCAAATCTTTAGCACCAGGATTGTATTTCATTACACTGAAAGGTGAAAACGGGACGAAGGTGATGAAATTTGTTAAGTCGTGATTATTGGTTTAGGGTTTTATGGTGATTGCAATGGCTTGGGTGCTATTGGATAGTGATATGCAGTTCGGTAGAATGTTTTGAATGGTCGTTTTTTTGGCAAGATACTTTCTCATCATAATTAACATTACCTGTACAAAACACCACTATGAAAATTATTTTATCCCTACTTGTTTATTTGTCACTATTGCTCACCTCATGCGCACCACGGATATATGTACCAGATATGGCCAATGCACCTGCATTTAAGGAGGCACACGAACTAAATGTAACAGCTTCTGTAAAATTCCAGGATAATAGTTGGCCTGCTCCAAATGCTGATGTAGCTTATTCAGTAACCAAAAATTTTGCTGTTTTGGGTTCTTATCGATCTATGATTAATAAACCTGGTTATCTATATCCAGTTTACGACAAACCTGAGAATTACTCTGTATATGACAGGGAGGTGCGCATTAATGGAAACAGGTTTGAAGCTGGTGTTGGTTATTACCTAAATTATAGGAAGGATAACTTATTTGAAATATTTGGTGGCTATGGATACGGTAATATTTCCAGCCCGAGTTATGGTAATATACCTGATGTTTTTAGTTCCAGTTACCAGAGGTTTTTTTTACAACCTGCAATAGGGAGCAGGTATAAGAGCTTTTCAGTAATCGTAGGTGCGAAATTTGTTGTCCAGCAATATGCTAATTTTAAATCCTTTGATTCTGCACTGGTATACCAGATTAATACGAGGCATTATGATCCTCCGTCTGATTTCAGGGGGCAGCGCTTTTTATTTGTAGAACCATTCCTGGATATGGGGGCTGGTTACAAAGGCCTGTTATTTAAGTGGCAGATTGGCTTCTCAGCCCAGTGCGATGGCAATGCCACTATATTAGGCGATTTGCCAATATATGCAGGTGTGGGTGTTACCTGGTATATCAGGTTGAAAAAGAAGGCTGAGGTGGATACGCTGAGGTAGGAGGATAGGCTACAAAAAATGTGGTCATTATTAACTGGGTATCTAATATTGTAATTTAAGGGTAGTTCAAAATTACTAATGCTATTAGGCAGCTGACGGGTCTTTGTAGTAGCCTACTCCATGGCATGATTTTGAACTTTACGCTTGTTGCCTCAACAGTTACACTTAGCAAAGAAATTCTAGCGTATGCCATTCTTGTCTTAATGTCGTTTCATGATCCCATAATTTTACTACTCAATAAAGCTAAGCAAAGGCATGATCTAATGTGTTTGCGGGCGTTTAGGTATAACAAGTAGTAAATTTTTACATCAAAATTCACACAAAAGTAGTGTCATGAGAAAAGTCAACATTCTATTAGTTCTAGTGCTCTTATTTATAAATTTCAGCACGGGTTATGCGCAGGAAGAGAAGGAAAATGCATTTTACCTTAGTGGTCGTAAAGTAACCGAAATCACTTGTTACGATTTTGATAACCTGTCATTCAGGTTCAAAATAGAGCCTGAAATGTTTGCTTACGATCAGGTTATATTTCAATTTAGACTTACAAATTCTGAAACCAAGTCAGGAGGGGCAGGTGCATTTTTTAAGGCGGAAGACATGGAGTATATTTGGGAATACACAATGAATAAGGCCTTGTTTAGTGCAAAATATGAAGGTAAAACAGATGGTGAAGTAGTGATTATAGAAAAAGGTTCAGATGTCAACTCTAAGTTTAAGAGGCATTTGGCATCACCTACCACCAATGATATTAGAATGTGCGGTCGGCCTGTTTTGCAGTATACCTCTTTTAAAGTTTTTGTAGAAGGTGCTAAAATTGGTATGGCCATCCGCAGTGCCACATCCAAAGGTATGACTACGTATGTTGATAATGGAGTTGTAAAAAGCCGTGAGGAATTTGATTATGGTGATATTAAAACCTTTGACCAAAATGGGATTGTACTACTGAAAAACAGGGTAAGAGTTGGCACAGGTATGAGTAATGAGTTTCCGAAAGAGGTAGTTAAGACAGGAAATTGCAAATAGAATATTTTATAGGAATGGTGCCGTTGTTGGTTTGATTTACGAACCAACAACGGCATTTGCATTTCGTTTAATGCCCTCCAGCCTTGGTATTATAATCCTCCACCTTCGGCTCCCATAGTTCTACTTTGTTTTGTTCGCAATCCAGGATATGGATGAATTTACCGTAATCGGAATCCTGGATGGTATCTACTAGGGTAATGCCGTCTTTTTGAAGTTGCTCTACTAACAGGGACAGGTTATTTACCCGGTAGTTAATCATGAAGTCTTTGGTGGATGGGGCAAAGTAGGTTGTTTTTTCGCCAAACACGCTCCATGACGTGCATCCGTATTTCGATTGGTCGTCGCCCTGTCTCCAATCAAATTTTGCCCCATATGGACCGGCATCCAGGTGTAAGTGTTGTTTATACCATTCCCTTAATGTTTTAGGGTCTTTGCTTTTAAAAAAGAGCCCACCAATACCTGTAACACGAGGGGCTGGATTAGTGTTTGCCAGAGGCATGTCAGCGGCAAAAAAATCTTTGAGGCGTTTGGTATCAAAATACTCCTGCCACAATTTTATATGCTGGTCCTTTACCACAATTTTCCAGGAAGCGCTTATTTCCCAAAGATTTTCTTTGTTCCCCTTATAACTACCTTTAATAGACCCAAATACAGCTAGCGTGTCACCATTTTTGTAAAATTCATTCATTTCGATATGGTAATCAGGGAACATCTTGAATAGGGCTGGCCATATTAGCGCTTTATCATCTTTGTTTTTGTTGCCGTTGGTTTCTATTATTAAATAGTCATTGGTGAGCAATGAGCCCAGGCGTTTAGTATCATGGGCATTAAGCGCATCCTTAAATGCTAGTATCGCCTCTTTAGCCGTCCTATTTTTACTTTGGGAATAGACTGTGAGGGGAAATACTGTTGCGACCAATATTATAAGGCATTCTTTGAAGGAAATCATAATTGTTTTATTATGTAACAAAAGTAGTTGAAAAGCCAGAGTAGTAGGGGATGCTATAGGAAATTAGTGTATGAATAAAGTTAAGGTAGGTTTTTGTTTTTTTTTGTTGTGAAATACATAAGTTTTTACACAGAAGTGAATAAATAATAGTTATTACTTTGTATATCTTAGTTATTGATTTATATTTGTTACTTGAAATAGACGAATTTTGATTTGTAGCTAGCTGGGATTCTTGTGTTTATCATTTTTTTTATGCTTAATCCATAAAATGTAAAACCAATTATATGAATAAAATCCTCTTTTTTCTGATTGTTATGATAAGTACTGTTTTAGCCGGCAGTAAAATTCATGCACAAAAAATAATGCCTGTAAAGGTGCCACTAGCTGCTCCCAAAGTGGTCAATTTCGCTGAGCGGGTCAGGTATGAAAAGGAACATCCGGCTATAAGGAAGAATCAAATTACTTTAAAAGCAGAGGATAAAGACAAAAAACTTCGTTTTAAACCACAATCCATTCCGGCGAACGCAATTAAATTCAATATACCACACCGAAGGATACCAGGTGGAATCGATACTAAAAAGGTGGAATCACTTATGTCACCACCACCAAGCATTTCTTTTAATGGTATTATGGATAATCATCATAATCCGGCTGATTTAAATGGTGCTGCCGGAATAAATCACCTGATGGAAACTACAAATGGTGCCTTTAGTGTCTATACCAAAACTGGTACTTTGTTAAGTACTGTAACTCCTCCGGCTTTTTTCTCGTTATATGCGCCTAGTGCGCTAACTGATCCACATATTATTTATGATATAGCCAATCGACGATATATAATAGTAATGATTGGTGTAAGTAATTTAAGCGGTCAGGGAGGTGCTTTTTTGGCTGTATCTCAAACCGCTGATCCTACCGGAGATTGGTTTACCTATTTTCATCATATACAAACTTCAGACACTACATTTACACTAGACTATCCACTATTGGGTTATAATACAAATTGGGTTGTTGTTACCATAAGTGCATCGAGGGTTTATGTGTTCAACCGTGCGAGTTTGTATAGTGGTACAATTGACACAGTGAATACATTTATATCCCCGAGTTTGGGTACTGCATTCCTTGGGCCAGCACTAACTTATGATACATCCCAGACTACAGAATATCTGGTGGAGAATATGAATGGCAATTCAGGGGGTAGCGGTTATGTTCGTATTAGCACCATTACAGGTACCCCCGATGCTCCTGTATTTGCAACAGGCAGTACAATAGGGATTTCCAGAACCTGGAATGATGGAAGCTTTCAGGTACCCCAGAATGGTGGGACAGAAACTTTAGATGGTGGCGATTCACGTATCAATAATTCTATTTACATAAATAATGCCTTATGGTTCTGCCATGCCGTAGCTTTACCTGCTTCTGTTCCTACCCATTCAGCTATTGATTGGTGGCAATTGGACCCTATGACCCC
>CANGSR010000233.1 GCA_947456055.1 Chitinophagaceae bacterium | reverse complement strand
GTAGACACGAGTGATCCTATCGGAACACTCGCGCCAGTGACAGTGGCCTCCTTCGCTAAAGCTTCGGCACCTGGATGGTTTGGACCAGTGGTTGGGGATTAGGCTTTTATTTCATTTTCGGCGGTTGTACTTTGAATACCAGTCACAGACTGGGTTATTTTGTTGACACGAATGATCCAATCGGAACTTGCGCCAGTGACAGGGCCTCCTTCGCTAAAGCTTCGGCACCTGGAAGGATTGGGCCAGTGGTTGTGGATTGGGCTTTTGTTTCATTTTCGGCGGTTGTACTTTGAATACCAGTCGCAGACTGGGTTATTTAGTAGACACGAGTGATCCTATCGGAACACTCGCGCCAGTGACAGTGGCCTCCTTCGCTAAAGCTTCGGCAGTTGGATGGCTTGGGCCAGTGGTTGGGGATTGGGCTTTTGTTTCATTTTCGGCGGTTGTACTTTGAATACCAGTCGCAGACTGGGTTATTTAGTAGACACGAGTGATCCTATCGGAACACTCGCGCCATTGACGGGGAATGTTAGGAAATGAAAATCCGTAATTCATATATATTGCAATCATTTCCAGACACGAATTCAGAGGTGGATTCAATCCGTCTCTACCGTTACAACAACCCAACGATACCGAATTAATCAATCTCCAAATCCCAAAAAATGTCTCGCCTTGTATTGTTTATGCGATGCTTAGACTAGTGGGGGGGCGTGGTGTCTCGAATTATGATTTAACTGATTTTCATAGGACTATGAATTTTAAGTGTGATCCCGTAATTATTAATAATCCTATGAGATTCCTTGCTCACCCCACAATCTGCATAAATCCAAACACTTAGGTTTTCAACAAAAGAGGTGGGTGTCTTTTGTGAAATAATTATTAATACACATACGAAAATAAAATTATGAAATAATGTTTGCTTTTGAGGCTTTATGATTAGTGTCATAATTTCTTATGACTATCCTCATAAGCAAGGGAGGTGGATAGGGATATTTTTGTAACCTTAAAACAGTACTATTTCGGCTTGTGAATGTTGCAGGTATTAATGTTTGAAAGAAACATAAAAATCAATTTCATTGAAAAAGGTAAGCTGTGACATCTGTCCAAATGAAACTTGTCTTATAAAGAGAAACTTTATCCATGATAAGGCTCTTTTTATTGAGGATGAGAAGTATCAGGCTTTCTATAAAAAAGACCATGCTGTCTTTTGTGTAGGAGACCCGATAAGTGGTTTATACTTCGTTCAGGATGGAATGATTAAGGAATTTATACTAAGGCCACATAATGATGTGGAAATAGTAAGATTCGCAGATGAGGGTAAGGTGTTTGGCAGGGCAGGTTTCGAAAAGGACTTTTACACTTTTGGGGCAGATGCTAAGGTAGATACGGTGGTTTGTTATTTTTCGAATGAGGCACTTAATGAAATGTATACTACCAACCCTAAGCTACTCTATGAAATGATGCTCTTTTTTTCTAATGAAAACGACGAATCAACCTATAGGCTAATTTGCCTGTCACAAATGAACCTCAGGGAGAAAATAGCAAGTGTATTGTTTTACCTGTATGAAAATTTCGGATTGAATAGCGACCAGGAATTATTGGAGTGTTTTAATAGGGATGACATAGCAAGCCTGGCCTGCACCAATTCGGAACAAGTATCAAGGCAGTTGTCAGATTTCCAGAAGGAAGG
Source organism: Chitinophagaceae bacterium (assembly GCA_947456055.1). Classification (GTDB taxonomy): domain Bacteria; phylum Bacteroidota; class Bacteroidia; order Chitinophagales; family Chitinophagaceae; genus Nemorincola. The sequence continues at coordinate 6,175 of CANGSR010000233.1, read as the reverse complement.
AATAATAGATAAGCGGGCCCGGAAAATAGCCATTTTAAAACCACTAAGACTCAAGGATATAATAAAGGACTACCTCGTGGTATCCAACTCATAACAATAGTAAAACCAACGAACAAAGTGAAAAGGATATTTGATTTTATTTTCTCATCAAGAAGCACGGTACTATTCCTGTTGATTCTGGCCATAGCAATGGGCTCAGCAACATTTGTGGAGGAAAAATTTGATACTGATACAGCTAAGCACCTGGTATATAATGCCAAGTGGTTTGAGTTTTTGTTGTTATTGCTGGTGCTGAATTTTATAGGTAGTATTGCAAAATACAATTTGTTCAGCAAGGAAAAGGCCGCAGGTTTACTGTTCCACAGTGCGTTTATTGTCATCATAATTGGTGCGGCTATTTCGAGGTATACAGGGTTTAATGGCACAATGCACATACGCAAAGGAGAATCGGCAAATACCATGTATACAGCCGACCAATACCTGAGTGCGGCAATAGATGAGAAAGACAAAAAATATACTAATGACCTGCCGGTGCACATCAGTAAGGTTGCCAATAGCGCATTCAGCCTCACAGTAACCACTCCTGAAAAAGGTGATGTGCAAATAAAATACAAAGGTATATTGAAGAATGCAACTGATACTATTGAGGAGAATCAACCAGGAGGCAAGACGATGCTGGGTATAGTGGTTCCCGGGGCTAATGGCAGGGAAACCATTTTTCTATTAGATGGTGAAGTGAAGAATATGAGTACGTTCGCAGTAGCCTATAATAACAATACAAGGCCTGATGCGATTAAGATTAGTGATAAGGATGGTAAGCTGGTGATTAATTCGCCCATTACCCTAAACCGTACTGCAATGCCATCTATGCAAAAGGATACCATACAGCAGGGTGTGGATATGGAATTTAAGGAGCGTTGCCTGTATGACCTTGGCGGGCCGGTATTTGTATTTAAGAAAAAGTATGAAAAAGCAACCAAACACCTGATAGCCGGAAGCGGCAATGGTATGGGTGCGCCCGATGCTTTGTTGCTCGATGTGACTTATGGTGGCCATACCTATCCTGCACAGGTGCTGGGCGGGTCAGGGTATATCGCCAATTTCCAGGATGCTGGTATCAATGGGCTCAACCTAAAACTGTCTTATGGTGAAAAAGAAGTTCCCATTCCATTTGCGCTTTACCTCGACAGGTTCGTACTGGAAAGATACCCTGGTAGTAATAGCCCTTCATCATTCCTAAGTGAAGTGACCTTGCAGGATAGTAGCAAAAATATTAATGAAAAGCACAAGATATTTATGAACAATGTATTGGATTACCGTGGTTACCGTTTTTTCCAGACATCGTATGACCCTGATGAAATGGGTACTGTGCTGTCTGTGAACCATGATGAAAATGGCACTATGGTTACCTACCTAGGGTATTTCCTGATGGGTCTTGGGTTTTTCCTCACTATCCTTAATAAGAATTCACGCTACCATGTGTTGAGAGTGAGTATTAGAAAGATACGTGAAAAAAGGAAGGCATCATTGGCTACGTTGGCTTTGTTGTTCTGTTTCGCAGGGTTTACCCAGGCACAGACACATGATGTGCACCACGTAAGTGCGGCCCATGCTGATAAGTTTGGCCACCTTACGGTGCAAACAGTGGCAGGTCGTTTTGAGCCTGTAAATACATTGGCCAACGATGTGCTGCACAAAATATCGAGGAAAGATGTGTTTGATATTGAGGGTGTAGGCAAAATGGGTGCTATGCAGGTATTTATGGATATGCCTTTGAATACCGAATTCTGGAAAAAACAAAGGATTATCTATATACGTGAAAAATCAGTACAGGACTTACTGGGTATTGATGGCAAGTATGCATCTTTCAATGATTTCTTTGATGATAAGTCGAATTATAAATTGAGGGAAGTAGCCGAGGCCTCTTTCAGGAAGAAACAAGCTGACCAGAATGCATTTGATAAGGAAATCATTAAGGTAGATGAGCGTGCCAATGTATGCATGATGGCCTTTAATGGCAGTATGCTTAAAATTTTCCCATCCCCACAGGCACCTAACAATTCATGGATTAGTTGGGATGATTCGCTGGCATATATACCTGTAACAGGTAGCCTAAAAATACTGAATGAAGACTTGCAACTGAATGTATTTAACATGTACAATCTCATGGGTCTATACCTTCAGGAAGTGTATAAGGCTTCAAAGAAAGACGGAAATTATGCAAGGGCTGATAAGATATTGGATTATATCAATAGCATCCAAAGGCAATCGGCCACTGCTAATATTATCCCATCGCAAAAGAACATTGACTTTGAGGTGAGCTATAATAAGTCGAAAATATTCGTGAACCTGCGTGACTGGTATGCCTCATTGAGTATGGTGTTATTGTTGCTGGCATTTATAGATATATTGGGTACTAAGAAGAATCAACTGGTAACGGTATTACTGAATCTAAATATTATGCTGGTTGCAGCGGCCTTCTTGTACCATACCTATGGAATGATACTGCGCTGGTATATAACAGGGCATGCACCATGGAGCACGGGTTACGAGGCATTATTATTGATAGCATGGGGTGGGCTTTTGGCTGGTTTCATATTCATCAGGAACTCAAAGATTACATTGGCTGCAACTACCCTACTTGCCTTCTTTATTTTGATGACAGCCAGCCATAGCGATTATGATCCGCAGCTTACCAATCTGCAACCTGTGCTTAAGTCATATTGGTTGATTATCCATGTGGCTACATTGACTATTAGCTATGGTTTCCTTGGTCTAGGTTTTATTTTGGGATTGATTACCATGTGTATCTACCTGTTCAAAACACAGAAGAACCACATCAGGCTAGACCAGATTACCAAAGAGCTTACTTATATCAATGAGATTAACTTAACCATTGGCGTGTTTTTGGCGGCCGTAGGTACCTTCTTAGGTGGTATTTGGGCTAATGAATCATGGGGTAAATATTGGGGTTGGGACTCGAAGGAGACATGGGCATTGGTAATTGTGATCACCTATACCATAGTACTACACTTGCGTTTTGCTTCTAAGTTGAAGGGCGAGTATATCTTTAATATCGGGGCTGTTTTTGGGTATGCAAGTGTGTTGATGACCTTCTTTGGTGTGAATTATTACTTGTCAAAAGGGTTGCATAGTTATGCATCTGGTGATACCCCTGTATTCCCATTATGGGCATGGGGTGCAATAATTTCAGTATTTGCACTGGTTATTGCAGCAGGTTTTAGGGAGAAGAGGATTAATAGGGTTAAAGAATAATTGATTGGATTTGGGTTGGTAGATTATTGTGTTAAAACCCAAAGCCATGTAGGTTTTGGGTTTTAATAATTTAGTTCAGATTGATTAAAAAGAATAAAATGAAATATTATCTGGTTCTGTGTTTGATGATGGTTTTGGCAATGGGCAGTGAGGCTAAGGAAAGTAAGGCTGCTAAAAAGAACAGGAAAATTGTAGCAAAGGAAGACAGACTTTTTCAGAAAAATCTGGAAAAGCACCCCAATAGTGCCCAGGTCTTTTTGGACCATGCCAATAAGCTGGCTACCCTAACATCTGAAGCACCGAAAGCACCCATGTATTACCAACAAGCACTGAAACTAGATACTGCCAATGCCGGTACCTATAAGGGTTATGGTATTTTCTTGTTTGATAGGATGAAGAAATACCCTGAGTCAAAAAAGATGCTGGACCAAAGTAATACCCTTGCCCCAAATGATGAAGAGGTGAAAAAATACCTGGCATCAGTAAATAATATATTGGCTGGTCAGGATGCGGAAAATCAACTGAAAGATTTTGGGCGGACAACGGTTAAGGAGCTTAATCCTAATGGTGATATTGCAGTTATGACGAAATTTGACTCGCTGAGGAATGTGGTGAGCGATTCGCTAAATCCTTATTTCTACCCTGGATTGTTACGAAGGTATATGCATAATGATACCACCCTGCGCCCTGATGAAATGTATATGATGATAATAGGTTTCTCGAAGCAGCCGGGGTATAATCCGTTCAACTATAATCCAATTATTGAAATGAAGATGATAGCTAATCATAGTATTGATGAGGCTATTTTTAAGGGTGAGGAGTTGGCTATGGAAATGCCAATTAACCCATCGCTGAACAGGGAGTTGATGTATTATTTCCGCAAAAAGAACGATACCGTAAAAGCCAATAAATACCTGAACAGGGTGAAGCAGTTTTTTAGTGGGGTGCTTTATTCAGGCAATGGTACCTGCCAAAGGCCGTATATTTCTTTATGGGCTAAGGAGGAATACAATTTTATTACTTATCTGGGCAATAAACCTACTGATAACCACTCTATGGGTATATGTGCCGGTAAAATGGCTGAGATTATAGACCAGGTTGAAGCAGAGAAGCAGAAGACATCGCAGGTATATTTTAATGTGGCATTGATATATATGCAGGCGGTGGGGAAGTAGGGGTGGTTGATATTTAATAATTATTGTTTAACATCCTCCTAACCCCTTTCGGCTTGCGCACAAGACAAACGCCCCAAGGGGGAATTGCCGCTTCAAGATTATTGAGCTTTTTGATATTGGTTGATTAATGTTTTTTGTTATATTTCAATTCTATTCAGTCCTTTTGAATAAATGGTACGTGAGGGAGAGGTAATAGAGTTCGCCTATTTCAGAGCCGCCGAGCATGGTATAGTAGGTTTTATTGAGCAGGTTGGTGGCACCTAGTTTGGCGGTTATGCCGGGTTTGGTGAATTGATAGTTTACCTGGGCATCCAGAGTCCAGTAGGAAGGGACGGTGCCATTTACCAGGAAGGAAACATAGTCATATTGGGTTTGGTAGCGGTAGGTGATGCTTGCCCCAAGGTGCTTCCAAATGTTTTCGGTAATCAAGGTGGTGTTGTAGATAAAATTCGGGGTATTGAAGCCATCTTCAAGTCCGTCTTTATTGTCGGTTTTGTCCAGTTGGCTCCAGCTAATATTGCCTGTCCAGGTGAGTTTTTTGCTGATTTTATACCATAGGCCCAGGCTGGCACCAAAAGTATTGATTTTGCTTTTTGAATTTGTCCATAGCCTGTAGCGGTTTTGCTTAGAGGTGGTATACATAGATGCGGCCAGCGAATCGGGGTTGGTGTTTTTAGGGGTGCTTGCTTCTACCTGGGCAATAAAGTTGTCGTAAGAATTGTAGTAGAAATCGGCATCAATAAACAACGATTTATTCAATGCCAATCCCCTGAAACCGAATTCAGTGGCATGAACATATTCGGGCTGGAGATAGGTGTAGGGGTTTTTCTTAATCATGCTATTTTCCTGGTTGATGGCCTGGGTGAGGGTGAGGCCTCCAGTATTCACATCAGTGTTAACCTTAGCCTGGAAAGCATCTATTGAGGCTTTGGTATAGGAGTTTTCAAAAATACCGTTCGACATTAATTTTAGACCACCAACACGTTTCACACCCCCGCTAACCACATTTGAAAAACCCTCGAATATACTTGGGAAGCGGTAGCCACTTTGGTAAGATGCCCTGAAATTGATGGTCTCTTTTGGGGTATAGCCACAAGTAATCCTGGGGTTTATTTTCCAATCGAAATACTCGCCATAGTCGGCCCTGATGGTAGCGTCAAGCCTTATTTTTTTGTCAAACAGGTCTTTTTTGATTTGTGTAAAGCCACCAATTTTGCTGTAAGTAAGGTTTTTACCGGTATTTACCGGATTGATGAAATAGTTGCCATCAGGCACAATGATATAAGTGCGATAATCGAAGCCTGACAGTAATTGAATACCTGGGATTTTATTTAGGGATGGCAGGAGTTTGTCCCAATGCAAGAGCCCCTCGGCATGGTAGAGGTATGATTGAACCCTGAGGGCGGCACCGTAATCCCAGTTGTTGATGTTTACCAGGCTATCTTTTATCTTATTCCATGTAGCGGTTCCGGGTGTATAGCGGCCATTGTCAGCAGCCTGGCGGGCAATTTTTAGAGCTGCTGGAATGTTGTTGCCACCATTAATTGCATTATTATATGCACTGGTAAAGCCGGCATACCAATTGTCGTCACTCTTGAAGTTTTTATCCATATTTTCGGCAAGTGAGCGAATATTGTAGGACTGTCCGGTGTTTTCCTGGGTGAGGTAGGTTCTTAATTCAAAGATGGGAGTATGGTAATCGATAGTAAACTGGTTGAGTACAT